>JAQWSU010000015.1 GCA_029243025.1 Pirellulaceae bacterium
TGCTTCCGGTGAGCGTACCGCCGCTCAATTGGAACGTGTCGGCGAGAGATCCACCGGTGAGATTTTCGACGTCTGCGAATCCAGCTGCCACACCGGTAACGGTCCCGGTATTCAGTCCGGTGACGACAAAGGTTGTGGCAAGATTGTCAGCGATCACTGTGTCGATGTCCCCGGCGCCGTCGATGCTTCCGGTGAGCGTACCGCCGCTCAATTGGAACGTGTCGTCGAGAGCGCCACCAGTGAGATTTTCGACGTCCGCGAATCCAGCTGCCACACCGGTGACGGTGCCGGCGTTTGGTCCGGTAACGACAAAGGTCGTAGCGAGATCATCAGCGATCACTGTGTCGATGTCCCCGGCGCCGTCGATGCTTCCGGTGAGCGTGCCGCCGCTCAATTGGAATGTGTCGTCGAGAGATCCACCGGTAAGATTTTCGACGTCCGCGAATCCAGCTCCTACACCGGTGACGGTTCCCGCGTTTGGTCCGGTAACGACAAAGGTCGTAGCGAGATTGTCAGCTATCAGCGTGTCGATGTCGCCTGCACCGTCGATTCTTCCGGTGAGCGTACCGCCGCTCAATTGGAATGTGTCGTTGAGAGAGCCACCAGTTAGGCTTTCGACGTCCGCGAATCCAGCTGCCACACCGGTGACGGTTCCCGCGTTCGGTCCGGTAACGACAAAATTCGTAGCGAGATCGTCAGCGATCAGCGTGTCGATGTTCCCCGCGCCGTCGATGCTTCCGGTAAGCGTACCGCCGCTCAATTGGAACGTATCGGCGAGAGAGCCCCCAGTCAAGTTTTCGACATCCGCGAAGCCAGTTCCCACACCGGTGGCCGCACCAGTGTTCAGTCCGGTAACGACAAAGGCCGTGGCAAGATTGTCACCAATCAGCGTGTCGATGTCACCTCCGCCGTCGATGTTTCCGGTGAGCGTACCGCCGATTAGGGAAAAGGTGTCCTGTCCCGTTCCGCCGATTAGAATTGGCACGCGTTTAAACATGCCAATGACGCCCACGATATGCCCCGAATCTGTGCCGGTAATGTTCCAACTGTTGTCGTTTGCCGCAAGGGACATTTGATCATTGCCCAGGCCTCCATCGGCAAGTCCTGAGAGCTGACCCGCAGGACCGACATTGAACGTGTCGATCTCATCCCCACCAATTAAATTTTCTACGTTGGTAAAGGCGTTGACGAGTCCAGGGATATCACCGGAGTTCGTTCCTGTGATATTGTAGACCGTTTGGCCCAGTAGCGTGTCATTTCCTGACTCGCCGGCAAGTGTTCCATCCACGCCATGCCCTGTTTTCAGGTTCACTACGTCATCACCGTCTCCGCTGGAGATGTTGCCGGTAATGCGTCCCTCGGATTCAAAGATGAAAGTATCGACGTCGCTACCGCCAATCAGATTTTCGACATCCTTGAAATAGACACCATTGATCGTTCCCTGATTTTCGCCCGTGATGATCCACATGTTCGGCGTGTCGGCCGCGATCAGCGTATTGTTGCCTGTTCCTCCCAACAGCCGTTCTACATGGTTGGTGTCGGTGCCGGTGTGGTTGGCGAAGTTGGTGCCATCGCTGGCCACGATGAAGTTTGTGCCGACTGTGAATGTCAGGTCATCGCTAACGGCCTGGAAATCCATGGTGTCTACACCACCATCTGGTTCTTCGACGACTTCGTCGGTGCCCCAGTCTTCTTCGAATACGAATTGATCGTCTTCGGTTTCACCAACCAGTTGGTCATTGCCTCGCTTACCGTTGATGATGTCTAAGCCTGGGCCACCGACCAATAGGTTGGGGCCATCATTTCCCGTTAGCTCGTCATCGTTGGTTCCCCCGGTAATATTTTCGAATAGGTCTGGCACCACCGATTCCACCGTCCGTCCTCCATACTCGGCAACTTGGTCGGCGGTCCAACCGGGCTGTCCCATACCGGACAGATCGGCGATTACCGGAATATCGATATTACTAAAGTCGATCGTATCGATTCCGATCGTTTCTATAATTGTGTCCTCATCATCTTCATTGCCGAGAACGAAACGATAAATGTCATTTCCGGCGCCGCCTTGCATGAAGTCCGAGCCGAATCCGCCATCGAAGAGGTTGTTGCCGTCGTTACCAATCAGGAAGTCGTCAGCTGCCCCCCCAATCAACTCCTCAAAATAGCGATGTTGCTCAGGCAATGCCGTGACCAAGAGGTGTGATGCACTGGTCGGCGTATTGGTGTCGGGATCAACACGGAAGTGTTCTGCAATCTGATTAGCAATTGCCCAGGGTGGAGTTCCGGATAGATCAACGACAACTGGCTCGTCTGAGCCCAACGCACTGAAATTCAATTGATCGTGCAGGCCTTCGTCGGTGGGTTCTTCTGTGCCCGCGTCGGCCAATTCGATCACGGTATCGATCTCATTCCCTAGGTCCAGATCTGGTGCGGGGAAAAAGTAGTAAGTGTCGTCCGCCAATTGGCCGGCCAGAGTGTCGTCTCCTTCGTAGCCGTACAGATGGTCATCGCCACCAATGAGCACGATACAAGGATCGTCGACCGTGTTGTCGCCGTGTAGGTCGTCGTCTTCTTCCGTGCCGTAGATCCAGTCATCACCATCGAGTAAGGGGGTCTTCTCGGAGTTTCCGAAGTTGACATCGCCCACCGATTGACCACTGCCGATAATCGTGACCTCATGGAATCCAGACTCAGGAAATGTTGGATAATAACCCTCGGGAAGCACCTCGCGTACGATGTGGGTCCCTTGAGGCACACCTTGGATTACGTAGCTTCCGGTAGCATCCGTGATGGCCGAAGGCTCTCCCTCGTCGAACTCTCCATTGTGATTGAGGTCGATGTAGATTGTGACGCCCGCCAGGCCAGGATCTAACTTGGGTTCGTAAACTCCATCACATTCAAAATCGTCAAACTTCAATCCTCGAATCTGCCCCGGCCTCACGTTGCCGAAGTCGAGACCTTCGATCGTCTCTCCCGGTTCGAGATCGATGGTGTACCCGTTACGCACTCCGCGCAGGAAGACACTCACGAAGCCACTACTAATGTTGGCGTTGTCAAAATTATGAGTGCTGGCGAAGGCCACGTCGTGGATTCCGTCGCCGTTCAAGTCTTCACTCACCACGGACTCTGCCGGCATTTCTGTCTCGAGTTGCAAGCGTTCGGCCATCGGGTTTTCAACGTCGCCCAGGAATACATGCATTGTGTTAAAGCCGCCTTCGGCGACGATCAGATCCGGAATCTCGTCGTCATCCAAATCGCCAGCCGTGAGCTGCCGGGGCAGTTCCATACCACCAGTTAGCTCAATTGGATCCGCAAAGGTGGGTCCAAAGACGCCACCTTCGCTCATGAGCACACTTACTCGAGCGGGCGAGGGGTGACTAATTGCCAAATCGACATCACCGTTCTGATCGAAGTCGGCCGCCGTGATCCACATGGGACCGCTCGCTACGCTAAATTCAGCGTCGATCGAAAACGTTCCATCATCTCGGTTCAGCAAGACGGAGACCAGGTTGTCCTGTGTACTGACCGTCACGAGATCCAGATGACCGTCCAAGTTGATGTCTGCTGCGGCAAGCCCGCCCGGCAACGGCTTGACAGCGATCGGCTGCCGGTCTCCCAATGTGCCATTACCCAGGTTGGGCAAGACAACCAGTTGATCGTCCGCTCGGTTGGAGGTCGCCACGTCAAGGTCGCCACTGCGATCGAAGTCGCCCAGGACAACGTCGATCGGCTCATTGCCGGTTTCATAGAAAACCGGTGGCTCAAATCTACCGTTACCTTGATTGATCAGAACCGCAACCTGCCCGGATCTCGCCAAGGTCACAACCAAGTCGATGGATCCATCATCATTCAGGTCACCGGCCGCAATCGCCCGTACATCATCGCCAACTTGATGATAGATCGGTGGTGCGAATTGACCGTTGCCTAGGTTGGCCAGTGTCTGGACACCGCCCGCACTTAAATCGACGACGATCAGGTCAATCGCCTCATCGTTGTTGATATCGGCGGCCGTCACATCGAAAGCGGAGTTGCCAGATCCGTATAAATCGGGACCGGAGAAGGAGAATTCCGGACCGGTTTGGAACTGACCTTCTGGAACCACTTCTCGCACAACATAGTGACCGGCTGGCACACCCATCAACCAATACATACCGGTTTCGTCAGCATCGGTAAGCGGGTTATCAAACATCGTCGTCGTCATAGGCTCGATAGGCCTGCCGGACTCGTCCAGATTAAGCACACCGTCATGGTTCAGATCCAGGTAGATTTGCACGCCGGGAATTCCGGGTTCTGACCTTCCGCGTCGCCCGTCTCCGTCGAGGTCTTCGTATTTCGTGCCGTGGATTTCGCCCTCTGGCGGTGAATTGCCGAAGTCGAGACCTTCGTAGCGTTCGCCGGACCCGAGATCAACGTTGTGCACACCCATGCCGCCGGATGGCAGGACACAGATGTGGTCGATCGCCAGTCCCGCGCCGCCGATCGCGAATGCATTAATCGTACCGTCAATGGTCAATCTGCCGCGTTCGTCATCGGTTTCTAATACCGTGAACAGCGTTCCACCAAGGGCTTGGCCGTTTAACTCCCCGAAGTGTTTGAATGTCTGGCGTTCACCATTCACTTCAATCACGAAAGCGGTACCGGCCACCCCATAGTGAAGTTCAAGCTCGTCGACGGGCCGCGGGAACTGGGAGTTGGCAACGCTGTAATGAAATTCAAGTTCCTGACCAGCGTGTCCGGCTTGACCTCCCGTTCCAATTGTTGCGACGCCGTCTTGGGCCAACGTCGTGACGTTCACCTGCACCTCGGTGCCGAGCGTTCCGACGGTGACAAAAGTCGCGTCGTTACTATAGGTTGAGCCTTGTTCGAACTCCTCGAAATCGAAATATTCACGAGGGGTGCCGGGATAGGTTTGCCGCCACTCCGGCACGAGAACCTCCGCAACGGTGTAACGACTAGGGCGTAAATTCGTGAATTCGTACGAGCCATCATCCGTCGTGACCGTCGTCGGCTCTCCTTGTTCGAGGCGACCGTCGCCGTTCAGATCGAGATAGATTGTCCAGCCGCGAATTCCCGGCTCGTTGTCGTCTCGCCTTCCGTCACCGTTTAGGTCCATCCATTTGGTGCCGTGGATCCCACCTCCCTCGACATTGCCAAAATCGATGCCATCGGCCGCATGCCCATCGATCCCTATTGAATAGGCTCCATCGCGGGGGAAGGTCTGGATCCAGCCCTGCTGCAACACTTCGCGAACGATATAGTTGCCATCCGGAATATTTAGGAACTGATAATTTCCATCTTGCCCAGTCACAGTTGACGGTTCGCCCGCATCAGGTTGGCCGTTACCATTTTGATCGAGATAGATCGTCCAGCCGGCGAGCCCAGCCTCATTGTTGCTCTGTTTTCCGTCTCCATCTTCGTCACTCCATTTGGTGCCATCGATGGCGCCGGTCGGAATGAACTTGTTTCCAAAATCGACTCCAGTGACCGGGTTTCCGTCGATGCTAATCGAATGGGCTCCATCGCGGGGGAAGGTTTGAGCCCAGCCCTGTTGCAATACTTCGCGAACGATGTAGTTGCCATCCGGCAGAGTTGCGAACTGATAACTTCCATCTTTTCCGGTTGCAGTTGACGGTTCGCCCGCATCAGGTTGGCCGTTGCCATTTTGATCGAGATAGATCGTCCAGCCGGCGAGCCCAGCCTCGCTTCGTTCTCGTTTTCCATCCTCATTTTCGTCGAACCACTTCATTCCGCGGATCTGCCCGGTCGCGTCAAGAATATCGATTTCTAATTCCGGAACGATCAGGAAATCGCCGTCGTCCTGTCCATGCGTTGTGCCATGCACGGCCAGTACGTTTATGCCAGACTGAAGTTTGACGCCCGTGAGGGGGATACTTGTTTCGTCGTAGGTCAACGCGAGCGAATCTGAGCGGTCGATGCTTTCGTCGTCCCATTGAGACGGCGTGCCATTGCCAGATGCGACGGGAGTTCCATTGATGAAGGCAGCATAAGCGTCATCGTATTTCGTACGCAGTGTGATGCCATTTACCAAGGCGACGTCGTCGATCACAAAATAAATCCGCAGGTACGCCGACGTGCTTTTTTCAAACATCTGAGATTCGACATCGGTCGCAATCAGCGGCCTGAACGGAGAAGGCATCTGCAGGTTGCCTTGGGCGATCTCGTAGTGCTTGTTAATGAAGTCGGGTGAATGAGCTTTGTCGTAAACGGCAACGTCATCGATGTCGCCGACAAAGGGCGCGACGATCGTGTTGTCCCTGCGATTGTCCAGTAGAGCGCCGATCGTCAGCGGCGACTCTTTATTCAAATTGATACGACCAATCTTCAGGATTTGCTCGTCTAAACGTTTTCCATCGACAAAGAGGGCCATCTGCCCGGTTGATTCATCAACGGTTCCAACGAGATGAGTCCAACTACCGAGATTGACCGATGGACCCTCAATCGTGACTAACTCTCTTCCGGTTCCGATTGTGAAGGTCCAGCGACCTTTTTCCGAGACGCCCAATCCATACCCGGCATTGTCTCGTAGGTTGAGTGTAGAAACGATCGACTGTGTGGTGCTTTCTTGTTCTTTTATTCGTGCCCAGGCCTCGACGGTGAACGACGGTTGGTGGTGGATTGAATCGAATGGCACGTTAACGAATGAAGTGGGATTTCTGGGGCCGGTAAATGGGAGTCCGACTGCGAAACTGCATCCATTAAATATTCCCGGTTGGTCCAGAATGATACCGTCTAGATTTTGATAGATACCGTTGATAGCCGAAGGGCTGGAGTCTTTTGCGGTCCGACTCCCCAGTTCCTCGAGTCGCCAATAGCCCGTGGCACCGCCGCCCAACACATCGTCAGCATAAGCCGTTGCATATTCGGTACAGGTCACGGTCTCGAAGCCAATTCCCGTTATTCCAGTCAGCCACTTCGAATCATCAAACGAAGGATCACGCCAGACGTCATCTACACTACTGTCAGTGGGTATCCAGTAGGATACGGCAGTCGGTGCGACAAGTGACTTGCTGGCGTTGATGGGTGCCACGTTCTGCATTTCCAACGGCACTGTGGCGCCGACTGAAAGAACGTCCGTCGACAACGGTGATGATCCCGAGGACTCGATGCTGGCCAGGAGGTTCTCATAGGCTGCGTCTGACAGGGTTGGCGCCCGTTGCTTAAGTTCCGACTCCGACGGAAGTTCGTTGGTGTGGATCGGGTCAGCTTGGGCTGGTTGAGCCAGATTGCCGACTGAGAAGCCAAGTTGCTTACGGAAGACGTATAGATCAGCGAAATCGATGTCGCCGTCGGCGTCGCTGTCATAGCAACTGTGATATCGAGGATCGCCCGACATCGAGTGAAATGCCCGATTGAAGCCTTCTACATCCTCGGCGTCGACATCGCCGTCCGGATCGCAATCACCGAAGATTCTGTTGCCGAAATCGATGTCGTTGACTGACTCGTTATAGCCCAAGCTGACAAGAGCGCCGCCGTCTTTTGGCCAAGTTTGTTGCCAGCCATCCTGCGGTTCTTCCGCAACGTAATAGGTGCCTGGGGCAAGCCCAGTAATCCAGTAATGCCCGGTCTCGTCCACCTCCGTGGATTGATTATCGCTTTGCGTCACGGCCGAGGGTTCGCGGGGCTCATTTGAAATTGGATTGCGGTCAAGCAGTTGGTTTTGATTCGAATCAACAAAAATGGTCCAGCCGGATAATCCGCCATCGCGGCTCGATTGTCCGTCGGTGAATCGGTCCCAGTATTTCATGCCGTGAATACTGCTGCCGAGGCGACGGTTACCAAAGGAGATATGTTCACGCACCTCGGACGGTCCAAGTTGGACGACATGAACGCCAGCAGCAGCTTCTTCGTGTGTTCGGAGGTGATCGATCCACAAGTTTTCGCCGCCGATCTGGAAGGCAGAAACGCCGCCGTTTAGCCGCAGCTCACCCTGCGTCTCCGTAAACCTCAGGACTGAAACGGACGCGCCACCAATCGATAGGCCATCCGCTTGCCGAAGATCGTCAAGCACGACCATTTCGCCATTCACTGCCAGGTTGATGTCGCCAGCTAATTCTGCAAAGCGAATCGTGACCTGTTGTGACGGGACGGCAAATTCAAACAGAAGGTTGAGTTTGCTGATCGCCAGCTCCTTGCCCGTGTGCAGAGCACGACCGGCCTCGATGATCTCAGCGTTACCCTGAGATGTCGAATCACCATCGCCGAAATAGAACTCACGCCCCGTGATCGTCATTGCCGATCCCAGGGATCCAGTAACCGGTAACTGATCTCCATGAAAGTAACGAGACGACTTCTCGAGATCTTCAAAGTCAAAGTGTTCCTGTTGCCGCTGATTGGCCGGATAGGTCTGTGACCAGTCGTCTTGCAGGACTTCCCCCACGGTATACGTTCCGGCTGGAACTCCCTTGAATCGATACTCACCACGGTCATTGGTCATTTGGAACGGTTCGGAATTGTCGAATGAACCGTTTCTATTTAGGTCAAGATAGATGGTCCATCCAGCCAGACCGGGCTCGTCAGCATCAGGTTCAGCGTTCGCGTTACGGTCTTCCCACTTGGTGCCACGGATTTCGCCAGAGACAGTATTGCCGAACGAGACATCTTGAATCAATTCACCGGACTTAACCTCGACCTCGTGAAATCCGCCGGATTCACCGGCTGGCCATGTTTGTCGCCAAGATTCGCGCAAGATCTCGCCGACCCGATATTGACCCGGAGGTAAATTGCCGAATGAATACTGGCCCGTTTCGTCGACAGCCGTTTCAGGATCGTCAGCCCGGGTGATGCGGAATGGTTCTGCAGGACTCCCTGTTTGGAAATCCAAGTCAAATACACCGTTGCGATTTAGATCGATGAAGATAATCCATTCGGCCAGCCCCACTTCGGAAGACTGTTTTTTCTCCGGGTCACGATCGAATTCGCCGTTGGCGTTGACATCGTCCCACTTCGTCCCTGTGAACGCACCGGCTTTGACATTTCCAAAGTCGAGACCCGACAGATCGGAATCCATGTTGATCGAGTAGGCTGCCGGCGCGGTGGGTACGCCGGGCATGGTCTGCAGCCAGCCGTCCTGCATCACTTCGTAGATGTTGAACCTGCCGGCGGGGACGTCTCGAATGACATACGAGCCCGTCTCATCAACCGCAGTATCAGGGTCATCGGCTTGCGTCACGGCAAATGGCTCACCTTGATCAAATACTCCATTAGGTTTGAGGTCGACGAAGATCGTCCAATCTGCCAAACCGGGCTCGTCCGCAGTTCGCTTGCCGTTTCCGTCGAGGTCATGCCACTTCAAACCCTGAATATCATAGCCCACCGTATTTCCAAAATCGGCGGTCAGCCGCTCGCCTGACTGCACCGTCAATTGATGCGTGTCGCCATTACCCAGGATGCGGGGAAAGGTTTGCGTCCAATTGGGGCCGATGACTTCCGCGATGACATAGTCGCCCGGACGCAGGCCATCAAACCAAAAAGTCCCATTGGAGTCTGTGACTGTTTTGCGATCGCTCGCATCAACTTCACCATTCTGATTCAAATCCAGATAAATTCGCCAGCCCGAGAGCACACGTTCCGATTTCGAATCGAAGATACCGTTGCTATTCTGATCGTGCCATTTAATCCCCGAGATGCTACCGGGTTGGTAATTGCCGAAATCGTTGTCCGTCAACTCCTCGCCACTCTGGAGGTCCACTTTGTGGCTTTCCTCCGCAGTCGTGCCCGGATAGCTCTGGCGCCAGCCTTTCACGATGACTTCTCGAACGTTGTAGGAACCCGCGACTAAGTCGTTGAATTGATAGCGTCCCTCTTCATCGGTCTGCGTCGAGGTTTCGTCGGGGTCGAGTACGCCGTCCTTGTTGACGTCGAGATAAACCGTCACCCCTGAAATTGATTGCTCATCTTCATCTCGGACTCCATTGCCATTCAAGTCATGCCATTTGGTTCCGGAGATGGATCCCAATTGAGTGTTCATGAAATCGACGTCATCAACCGTATCGGTATAGTCGACTGTGATTTGATAGTTGTTATTCACTGGCGCTGTTTGGAGCCAATCGCCATTGAGTACCTCGGAGACTCCGTAGGTACCCGGAAGCAATCCAGTAAAGGAATACTCCCCGTTCTCGTCGGTCTGTTGTTCGTCGACCACTTCGCCACCACTGAACAACTGAATCGTCCATCCCTGCAGCGGTGTGTCCTCCGCATCCAGCTGGCCGTTGGCATTCAAATCCTGCCATTTCGTACCATGAATCTCGGCGGTCTCCGCGTTACCAAAGTCGATGGCTCGTGCGACTTCGACTTCTGCGGGTATTGGGCCTGAGTCAACGGGGACGACATAGGCAATCGCCGTCGTGCCCGCCGTTACCTCAACGGGCGTAACCGTCGCCATGCGTCCGCTTTCGAGAGCCATTTCGAATCCGTCGTACGGTAGTCGCTGCACATAGCCGTTTTGCGGAAGCTCAACGACGATGTAGGTGCCGGCTCCCAGGTCAACCACTTCTCCGCCTTCGCTCACGTCGACAAAGGAGTACAGACCTGATTCGGTTTCCGGGTCGATCGAACCGTTCTCGTCGAGGTCAATGCTAGTCGTTGTGGTTTGGGCTATCGTTTGATTCGCATCATCGCGGAGTTCAATAATCCATCCATCGAGCCCGACTTCACCCGGGTCATGAATTGCGTTTCCGTTGGGATCATCGAATTTCTGTCCGTAGATCGAGACGGGCAAGGTGTCGCCGAAAACAGGATCATCCATGATGCAAGACGCGATGGTGTATCCACCTGCATACGGTCCACCGGCTGGAGTACCAGGATCGTTGAGGATGTAGTCGACATTCAGATTTGAGGTTCCGCCGATGAGCTCATTGAGCCCCAGCGTGCCACACATGGGATCATCATTGTCGGGACCACCCTCTAGGCGATCGGGTTCCGTCGAACTGATACTGCCAATCTCGAATCCCGTGAGGACGTCTTCCCCCCAATCCCCAAACAGCTGATCCGTTCCTTGGTCACCAACAAGAAGATCATTGTCGTGACCTCCATGAATAATGTCGTCACCATCCAACCCGGCCGTGTTCAAATTCACCATCAGAACTTGGAAGTCAGCCAGCTTATCGTCAGGCGCGTCCAACATCGGGTTGGCCGAGTCACGATCGAACAAGCTTTTGAATTTGGCGGTTATCAGCGCTTCAAGCTGCGGATGTGAAATGGCGGAGCCACCGACAACAAGATCGTGTCCGCTTTCGCCGTCTAGAACATCACCGATCGCTGTCGGAACGGGCTGATCAGCGGCACTTCGATCGACACCACCAGAAACGAAGTCGTCAGACGACCCGCCACTCAGATTGTCGTTGCCAACATCGCCCAGAATGAAGTCGACTCCCGGCCCGCCGTAAGCCGTGTCGTCACCGTATTGTCCAAAGATTTTGTCTCGATTGGCATTCCCGTACAGAAGGTCGTTGCCGGGATTGTTCGTCAAAGCCCCAAGATCGGTGATCATTCGCGTATCACCATAGATCACATCCGCCCCTGGGACACCCACATTAGGTACGCCGCCTGTGATGATCGTGACGTGGCCTGTTACGACATCAAACAAGAAGGCGGCATCGCCGTAGACAACATCACTATCAGGCCCGCCATCAAGGACATCATGCGAACTTGATCCAGTAATTTTGTCGGCACCGCTTCCGCCAAAAACATCATCCGGACCCCCACCGCCGTCGAGGACGAGCGGATGGGATGAACCGGAACCGTCAACACGGTCGGCGTCTGATGGAAGCGGACCTTGTGTGATCGGATAGTCTCCATAAGCTGCTAGGAACGCGCCAACCGTATTGGCCACATCAAGATCCACGACATCTTCCCCGGCATTTGCCAATATGAGTGTCGTGGCATTTTCTGAAATCACCGAAACGTTGATCACATCGTCATCGTCCTCACCCGTGATCTCCGTATAGGCCGATTGCACCTGTCCATGGACATCGATCGTCGCGCCCAAACCAACATCGGCGTTATCGTGATCGCCACGAAGCAACAGATGGTTCCCGGCCTTGAGGATTGAGCCAGGTTCAATCGTGACACCGTCGCCGCTAAGTAACGTGACATCTCCGAAGGTCGATGCGATGGTATTCCCGGCAGGCAGAATGATGTCCTGACCATCGTAGGACAAATCGACAGTTTGCAAACGAACTTCGCCCATCGTCGTCGTCGCCGCGACAACCTCCATCGCACCGACCATTTCGGCAATCGAGATGCCGTTCATCGCAATCGCCTCGACTTGTCCGCTCGATAGGTCAGTTCCAATCGGTCGAAGATTCGTGCCAATGTGCCCCGTGGGAGATTGGGCTGTGAGAGAAACGGCCTTGACGTTGATCGCACCCGTCAGCCCCAGGCCCTCGACAATCGACCCGTCGGCCTCGAGAAACACTCCATCCGACTGCGAATACATGGTGGCGATTCGCATATCGCCTGCGGTATTGCCCGGTGCATGTTCGTCCAGATGAATTGCATTCTGAGCACGAGCGGTAATCGTTCCATCATCCAACAGATTGATGTTAAATTCGGTACCAGCCGCTCCGATAGGCCCGGCAGCCGCCTCGAGAATCACGTCGTTTCCGCGAACATTGGTGGTGCCAGCCGCGGCCGCATTGACCAGACTTTGACCCACCTTGATTCTCGCTTCGTCTCCGGTGATCGCATCACCCGCACGAATATGATTGATTTGAAGTGTGCCCTCTGAACCAAGGTAGATCTGTCCCTCGTCCGTCGTAACGTCCACAACGCCAGTGGCTTCAAGATCAATATCCTCACGCTGACTGACCTGGATCGCGGCTACGTTTGAGACAATCTGATCAACGACAACGTCTTTTCCGGTTTCCGCCTGGAAGACGACACCACCGTCGATGGTCATTACATTGCCGACAATACTCAAGATTGAATACGACTCATTAGCCCCCGTGACATTCGCAGAATCGCCCCTGACCTGCACGCTCATGCCGTTCTCGAAAGCGCTCCAGTCGCCATCGGCACGGGTGATCGTATTGCCCGAAAAATTGACGTTCGCCGATTCAACAACGCCTCGTGGGTTCAAGACCACCGAAGCCAGGGAGACATAAACACCGTTTTCGGGAGCGATGCCAATCCCAGGAGCCAGCGTAACAACATTACCGGCGACATTGCTGATGGTATAAAACGGCCCCTCTTCCGTCGCATTCGCCGAGTTACCCTCGACCTGCAGAATCATGCCGTCGTCAAGTCCATTCCAGGGCAGCCCATCGATGCGAATAATCGTGCGCGTGACGGAGTTGAAGTTGACCACCGCCTCTTGTTTCTCACTTCCCAGAAAGACGACATCATCACGTTCTGCTGCCGCCAGCACGAGTCGCTCATCGTCTGTCAATACAACTGGATCGACCGTCAGGTCAATCAGCACCTGCCCCGAAGTCCGACCCACAGCGCCGGACACATTCAACGTCACGTTATCCGCCACAATATTGGGGTCTTCGATATTGACCTGCGTGTCGGTAACCGCTTTCAGCAAACCCGCGTTGAATGTAGACAGCAATTCGTCGACCGTCCACACTCGAATACCGTCGCGTATATGGTCTTCCTCCTCCGCCGACAGCACATAGTTGAATGCCGAGTTATAGCTATTCCCCAGCGAGCCATAGACCGTGTGTAGCTCGTGATAGTTAGCTGTTTCCGAGTCCAGCAACTCGTCGATGTCGGACTGATCGTAACCCAATAGATTTCGATAGGTCTCATCCTGATGCGATTCCAGAGTAATCTCGTGCGTTGCGTCATAAGCACTTGGATCATTCTGCGTGTTCCGATAGGCCCAATAGGCCCGATACTCTTGTTCTTTCGCTTCGGCATTCAGCGCCAGCGCGTCCGTGATCTTGTCTTGGGCTCCCAATGCATTGGTGAGTCGCAAATCAGCCCAGACTCCCCCGAGCAATGTTTCGACCGTGCGATCCTCAATCACCTCGACTCGATTGGCATCCAAAATATCACCAGCGGTTACAGTGATCTCAACATCACCGGTTGTCGAAATCAACTCGAGTCGCAGGTCGCCATCGGTCTTCTCGAGGAAGATATCGCCAGAGGTTGCCTGGATATTCGCCTTGTCCTTCGTTTGAATTCCTGAATCCAGACTGATCGGGCGAACGCTTTCACCGATGCTTCCAATCTCCGATGCGACATCCATGGCACCGCCGACAATTTGTCCGGCGAAGTAGTCACCCTCGTTGACACCCGGTATCGAACTGGCTTCGCTACCCGCTCGTCCGCGGCGGATGGACTCACGTGCGTACAGCTGAAGATCATGGGATCCCCCCGCCGACACGCTTTCAATGGGGAGTTCATTGACCCCTTCGATGTAGATCGGCCCATCCAAGGTAACGGCTTTGAAACTAGATTTTGCGTTGTCGGCGATTTCAACCCTAATCGGTTCAAAGTGAGATCCGATATCTGCACTCGCGTCAATTTCGACACGTCGCCCGCCGACGACACCACCTTCACCAACCTGTTCTACGGTCGTGGCGGATTCGATGTTGGTCTCACCCGTCGTATTCTCAATCTCCCCTGCCAACAGAATTCGACCCGCACCCGTCGATCGAATTTCCACCGTGGCTTCGTCGTAACCCAAGAAACGGATATCGATTGGCCGATCTGCTTCAATCGTATGCGTGTCTATCGATCGTTCAAACTCTTCGATCGTACGTTTGTATTTATAAGTTGTCGTACCATACCACGTGCTCTCGCTTGGCAGGTCGACAACATAGTCAACCGGATCCTCAATGGACACGACCGTCTCATTGTGGTCGTACGGGAGTGCATTGCCGGGGTCGGTGAAATAATAAACCGATTCCTCAATCAACGTCGGTTCGACAAGACTTTCCATTTCGGTCGATATCACGTCCTCCGGATCAGGAGCGAAGGCATCGATGCCGAGCCATTCAGAGGTTCCATAAATGATCGTCGTTCGCTCGGCCGTTTCTTCGCCAGTGGACCAGCCATAACGAAAACCATCCTCAGGATTGTAGATTTCATGATCCGCGCCTATGCGATCCGGTTGTCCGGTCTCCTCTACCAGTACGCCCGATTCGTCTTTTTGATAGATCGTGGAATAGTCATCCCCCTTGGCCAAATCTTTAATCAAGACATTCCCGTCACCTCGCCTTGAGGCATCAATGCGATTGATCAGAATATCGTAGTCCGTGTTGTTTGCGATCTCGATATTCGCGTAGGCGCCCAAGGCACGGATTTCGCCATTTCGTGTGTTCGTAATGTGGCCACCCAGGTCGATGTATCCACCCGATACACGCAATTCTTCAACAAGTATTCGATCATTGGCCACATCGTAGCGCACGGAGAAATCATCATTCGCTGTAATCTTGCCAAATGCATTACCTGAATTCTTGATACTTTGAATTTGATCCTCGGCATCATTCCCAAGGATCAACTGATAGTCGGATGTCCCGCTCTGAAGGATACCGTTGACATTGATATATTCAGCTTCGATCTCGATCCGGTCACCGAACAGACTAACCTCAGACGGTATTTCGGCCAGGAAGTCGGTGAAGGCTTGCGAAGTCGGATCGGCCGGTTGCGTGCCATCCCCACCCGTCAACACATTCCACTTGGCCGCAGGCTCCCCGGCCGCAGCGAAAGTCGTAAGACCGGTGATAAAGATACTTCCGCCGGAGAGCAAATACAGATTCTTGGCGAGGATGGGCGCTTCAATCACGACGTCCCCATCACCCGTCACGAGTGCTTCAATGTATACATCTCCTTGCAGATTCGAAATCGTCCCAAGGACCGTCACATCGGGCCACGGAGGCAATGTCGCCAAAGGCAGGCTATCGACGTCCAGATCGTTGACCACCTCGACGACCGGCTCCACTGTGCTCCCGCCGGGTGTCACCGAATCGAATGACGCAACACCAGGAATCTGGATTGCTTCACCGGAGAAGTTAAATTCATTGTCAGCAGCCGCGTTGGCTGCGTTCTGATCATTGATGGCAGTATTGATGGCCGCAAGATTGCCTGCATCCGAGACTTCTTGCCCTTGAAAGAAAAGTCCGCCATTTTTCTCTGGAATGTTAATTCCCAGAATGTTCAAAAATGCCGGTGTGCTGTTAGTAATTGTCACACTCGCATCGCCTGGCGAGTCGAATGTTCCATCACCCTGTAATTGATCGCCACGGATATCCACAACGCCAGCCTGAGCAACAACCGGATCGACATTCACAGAGAGTGCATATTGTTCGAGCGGAACGATTACCGTGCCGCCCATTCCATCGTCCAATTCTTCTGCCAGGTTCTCATCGAGCATCTCCTGTTCGAGCCGCTCGATCTCCTCGGTATAAAAATCGATGAGATCTGTATTGCCGGAGTCCGCGTATCGTTCAAGGTTCGCGACGGCGTTCTCGAGCGCCTTCCCCAGACTGGACTTCACGAGTTCAATGTCAACGGAATATGAGACATCCGAAGGGACACTATTCGAGACCGTGCCCGCCACCAGATCGTATTCGTCCAGCACCAGTGATTTGTGCCGATTTCTACCTGTACGAATTGTCCCGTCGACCCGCACAATTCCATGAGATTCTGCTTGACCGATGCCATCAAACGTCTCCGTTCCTGCGCCAAAAATGGCATCGATACCATCGGCGACTGCGGTTGCCCAGTTGACAGCCTTGGCCCTGGCAATGGCGTCTGCGAGCCCCAATCGCTCGGCGTGTATTCGTACGTCTTGATTCGATTCGATCAGCGTATTTGCTTCGATCGTGATGGTGTTATCCTGGACAACGAAGGCTTCCGCATCGATGTCTTCGATGGGGATTACTGAACCGGCGAATGTGTCCATGCGAGTTTCGAGGTTATATTGATCTCGCACGAAGTTGGTGTCCGTACCGGTGGAGATGTGCACGTTTCCTTCCGCGACGACAGTTGAGCCCGCACGTATAATGACTTCATTATTTGGATTCAAGCTGGTTGTCGCTTCACCAATTGCCACGGTTCCCAGTCCGTAGGTTTCGGCGTTGACCTGAATAAAGATATCCCCAGTTCCGTGTGCGGAAATATCGATATCACCAACGCTGGTCAAATCAGCATCGTCGCCAATTTCGACGCGAGCCAGATCGACCAGCGTTCTGATATCGGACTCGGCACCAGCTCCGGAGAGGGCACCACCGGTCGCCAAGGTCACCTCATCGCGGGCGAAAATATTATTCTGGGCGCGCAGTATAAAGTCGCCGGGATCGGAAGGTTGACCAACGACTTCCAGATCGGCGCGGTCGCCGATCGTCACCAGCGTGGTGAGGCTGATACGAGTCTCGCTATCCGCATCAGCACCGCTGATAAGTCCGCCTGTTGTCCCATCAATATTGCCTCCACTTAGCGATGGCTTGTCAACATTATTGGTTGCTTTCACGTTAATGTCCTGCGCATCGATGACGACATCGTCTCCGATACGAGCGTGAACCGTCGCTATCACATCATTGTCCGCTTCGGCGCCGGAACCAGAAAGAAGGCCATACGCATCACTGCTAACCCGCGTGTTCGTGATTGCCGTGTGATCCGCTGAGACGGTGAGGCTGCCGGTCCCGCTTTGTGTCAGATCGATGTTTCTTGCGGCACTTGAATTACCGATTTCCGCAAGGGTACTACTCGTGTTTCGGGTGCTGGGAACAGTTCCAGCGCCGGCCAACCCACCGGCAGCGAAGGCCGACGTTTCAGCAAATGTGTCGTCGACTCCGGTGGCCGTGACCTCCAGACTTTCCCCCGTCAATTTGACGCCCGTGCCAAGGACGGCTTCTGTACTCGTGTCCGCAATCGCCTCGGCGATAGCGACCCCCACCGTGATCAGAGCAATACCTGTGCTCTTCGCCTCGGCCGTCACGTCATTCTCGTTGACGGCATTAACGCTTGACTCCCCTTCGATATCAAGCGTGGAATCATTTCCAATGCAGGCTTGGACTTCGTGCGTTGATTCTGCCGTCGGTGTTGCCACATCGACCGTGATGCCGAGCAAGCTCGACAGATTTGTCCGGGCCACGGCCGTGCTGTCGCCAACCGCTGATATGTCCAAATCGGAAGCTTCGATCGCCGCCTGTTGACCCACGCACGCTCGTGTGACACCGCCAACATGAGCATCGGGAGAAACGACATTAACGACGATGCCACCGAGATCGGATGCCGCCTCGCCAATACGTGCCTCGTTTGTCGATTGAGCGTCAAGCGATAGCGGGCCATTCGTGATGGTCAGATCAGCCTGATCACCAACCAAAGCCTCGGTCACATGACTCGTTTCGGTGTCTCGATTCGTTACATCGACAGTAATCCCGCTACGTTCGATCGAGATAGATTGAGAGATCGCCGAATTGTCGGCCGTCGCGACGACGTCGATACCGCCTGCATTGATTTCAAAGTCACCACCCAGATGTGCACCCGTCGAACCACCGACCGTGACTTCAGGGCTGAGTACTGACACGGAGATGCCACTGAGTTCGACCTCGACATCACGCACCAGCGCCGTATTTGTCGACATTGCATTCATGCTTATCCCACCACTATCGACAGTGATTGTCCCTTCCAGGCCGCCCGTAGGCGCGTCCCCCGGCGCTGGACCGATGACGGTGGACGTCTGGTGAGCTGTCTGAGCGATCGGACTTGTGACCTCCACGAGGATCCCCCCCAGACCTGCGAAGGCTGCATCGGCGGTTGCCTGGCTATTCGCCACGGCGTTCAATTCCAACGTGTTGGCCGTGAGCGTGACGCCTTCCCCGATAAACGCCTCGGTCGAACCGCCGGCTACGGCTTCCGCCTCGACGAGATTCACGTTGACGGCACTCAAATCGAGGGGGGTAAATTCTCCCGTACTGGCATTGTTGATCGAGTTTGCATTGAGAGTCAGGGAGCCGCTGATGTTCAGATCAGCCTCTGCGCCAACGAGGGCAGCCGTACGATGCGTCGTTTCCGAGGCACGAGATGAAAGCTCAACGTCGATCGCATTTAGTTCGATCGAGAGAGCATCTGACGTGGCGGTGTTGTTACTGGTGGCCGCCGCCTCAACCGCCGACGCAGTGATGGCAAATGCGCCTCCGAGATGGACAAGCGTCGACCCATCGGCTTTTGCTATTGGGTCCACGATCTCCACGGTCACTCCGGTTACATCGATGTCAACCTGGTTGACCTTCGCATCATTATCAGAAATGGCTTCTAAAACGATACCGCCGATGTCGACCGTCAGGTTTCCAAACGCACCGGATGGCTCATCTCCGATCCCAGGTCCCAGCCGTGCAACAACATTGTGATCCGTCGTCGCATTGACTTCGGCCATCTGTACGTTGACTCCGGCGACCCCGACGAATGCAGAACCGGCGGTAGCGTCGTTATCAGCGTTCGCGGTAGAAGTTAGTGAATTGACGTCGAGTGAAGCCCCTTCATCGATATAGATCTTGGTTGCTCCTCCCACGAGGGCATCGCTGCCGCTATCACTAACGTTAACAACGATCGCGCCGCCGCCCGTGGTGTGGGACGTCGCGTTGTTATTGGACGTGGCAGTGAGACTGAATTCACCGGTTGTTGTCACATCAGCGCCGGCACCCAAGAAGGCCTCGGTGGTTCCATGGATCGTCGCCTCGGAGACTGTATCGAAGGGTGGCGCAACGGGTATCGGCAGGTCGTCGGGGAGCCCATCCGCGATCATGGAAAGCAGGACACCATCGAGGCTCAAAATGGCAACCTTGAGGACCGTCGTGGTGGCATCGGCGGTCTTATTCGCGGTGGCCGACACGGTCGCGCTCGGTGCGTTCAGCTCACCCGACACATGGGCGCGTGCGTTGGAGTCTGATGTGGCGGACGTCGCCAACGCTCCGATCTCGAAGATGGAGAAATTGACATCAAAGATCTCCGGGCTGGCATTGTCCGTTGAGTTTGCTAGTACATTGACGGTGCCGCCGGGATTAATATTGATGTCTGCATCAGCTCCGACCACCGCCTCCGTATCACCCGACATCTTTGCTGCTTCGAAGCCCACTTCACCTGTAAATAGCGCGAACTGATTGTACGAGACATTCGGAACGGGTGTACGATTCGCGTCGGCCAAGACTTCGAGCGTGTTGGCCGTAATATTACCGGTTGCTTCGGCGTGGGAGCTATGCCCGGCAACCGATTCCGCAATCATGAGGCCCGCCGCCGCCAATATCGCACCTGCCGAGCCCATTGATAATGTTGTCGGCGAGGCTGTGGCGGTGGACTGGATGGAGATTTCATCGGCGGTTACCGTGGCACCATCTTGAATTGCACCGCGTGCTCCACCCCCGGTTTCAGCGATCGTCACCGCCCCACTGGCAGCGGCCAACGCACTGGCCGAAAACGCAACGGCCGACGCGCGAACGATCGGCGTAGAGCTGCCATCAAGGTCGACCAGACCCCCTGTCACAACACTCGTTCCTGAACCCTCGATGATTCCTTGAACGTCGTTGGTGACGACACTGGATGCGTAAGATAGCCCCGCGCCGGCAATTAACCCTAAAGCCATTCCACCTGAATCCGCATCGACATTCGAATCATCCTGGGCCTGGATCAGTACGTTGCCGGCTGAATTGACGGTTGCGTTGTCGTTGATGAACGCGAGAATTGTGTTTCCGACTTCGTTGATCGTGGCGGTGCCGACGGCACCTGCGGCCAATCCCCCGCTAAACCCCAAGGCAGCCGCGTCAACGTTGGGGGTCGAGTTCGCCGAAATATCAATCGGGCCGACTGTGGTGGTCACAGCCGCGCCACCGATGCCCGCTTGAACGGAATTGGCCAGTTTATTGGAGGCAATCGAACCCCCCACTCCGATCAACACAGCCAATGCATCCCCACCCGAAACTGCGTTGAAGGAGGAATCGTCGAGGGCATGAATCGTAACGTTCTCTGCTTGGATGTTTCCGCCTGAACGGAAGCTGGCGTCAGTGACGTTGCTGGCTTCGTTATTCGTCACCGATAAAAAGCCACTAGCAACCACTGCCATCCCAGCGGCGATCGCCACCGCATCAATATCGTATTGGGAGATCGCTGATAGATCGATTTGGCCATTGTTAGTCGAAACATCTGCGTTGTCACTAAAGGCTTCGACCGTGTTACTCATGATGTTGGTGGCCAATGAGCCAGCAACACCAATCAGACCTGCCTTCGCGAGTCCCCCCGAGTTGGTCATCGCTCGCGTGTCGTCGAACGCATGGAGCAGAACATCGGTCGCCGAGTCAATCGTCGCATCGCTTCGGATGGACGCATCGGTACGGTTCGATAGCTGATTGATCGTGAGCGAACCGACACCGGCGACGATTCCCGCCGTCGACAGTCCCAGGGCGTCGGTTTGGACGTCATAGCTTGATGTGGCCGAGATATCGACGTTGCCAACATCCGTTGTCACGTTTGCGCCGCCCACCGAAGCCTCGACCGTGTTATTCATCATGTTCGCAGCCACAGAAATACCCGCGGCTCCCAAGATGCTTGAAGCGAGAGCACCAGCATCAACATCGAGTATGGAATCGTCGGTGGCGGTGACGGTCAACTGATCGACGGCGATCGTTCCGCCGCCGGTGATGGCCGCCTGGGTTGTATTCCTGATCAGATTCGCTTCAAGTGATCCTCCGACTTCGATCAGCCCCGCCGCCGCAATTCCCAACGCTTCCGGCGCATAGGGCGAACCCGATTCGGCCTCAATATTTAGGTTGCCAGTGTTCACAGTCACCGAACCACCGTCGACCCGAGCACTGGTCTTGCTGTTGGTGAAATTAAAGGCAGCGCCAACGGATGCGGCGAAGAGCAGGCTGAGGGAACCGCCGACGGCGCGATTATCGAAATCGTGATCGGTCTTGGCTCGGACCTCGACACCGGACGGCGCGGTGACCGCGGCTCCGTCGCCGATGACAGCTTCGGTTAAATCACCTTCCAAGCTGGCGGTTCCCGCTGCGGCTGCTCCCGCCGATGCCAGTAAACTGAATGCTGCCTGACCCGCACGCGTGACAGAATGAATACGACCTGCGTTGACCAGGTTAGTACCCTGACGCCGCAAATTGGCCAACAAGTCTACCGTGGTATCCGATATGACCGTTGCTCCATCACTGATTCTGGCAGCCGTATGGTTCTTCATGGCATTCACTGCCACAGAGCCCGCGACGTTTCCACCTAACGTGTCAGCAAGCGTCGCGGCGTCGGCGGAAAATTCATAAGGCAGATCACCTTCCCCAATCGCTTCCACGGATACAAAATTGGCGTCGACCGTTGCATCACTTCCGATTTCAGCAACATGGGAACCCTCGGAGTAGTTACCCGCAGCGGCTACACCTGCAGCAAGCACACCCCCATTGATCGACATCGCATCGGCTTCCGCGTTGGAATCGAAATCCATCGAGGCGGTCACGTCGATATCCCCCATGGCAACGATCGATGCCTCATCGCCAATCGAGGCATGACTCACCGGCCTGCCTGCTCCAACAGCAATCGCCGCAGCAGCACCGATACGGATATTTGGCAGATTGACTGGATCAATCGAATTGATCACCACTCGTTCAAACCGATGCTCAGTTCCGGTCGCCGCTGTCGCATCAAGGTTAATGATGCCGTCCTCAGTGTCTTGAGTATTCAACAACGCGACCTGCGAGGAATCTTCCTCATCGACCTGAATGTAATAGACCGTGTCGTCGACGAGTCCGCCGATGTTGTCCCCACCACCGTTTCGATAGACGAATGCATCCCCGGTGCTGAGCCCCTGGAAGTCTGAGAAATCAATCGTATCCGTAGCACTGTCAACCGCGTCGTCCGGGTCAAACAGATGCGACGGCTCAAGCACATGGGGGATTTCCGCCTCTCCCGTTTGCGCGAGATTGATGCGGTTGGTTTCATCTTCGCCGTTAGCATCCGCCAGCGTCAGATACAAGGTGATCGAGTCCTTATCGTCATCATCGTTCGTCGCCACTCGAACGAAGTAGCGGTCACCATCCACCAACGCACCCACGGTTTCGTCATCTCCGCGGCTTCGATAAATCACCGTGTCCCCTGTCGCCAGCGAATGCCCGTTGAGACTTAAACTGTTGCTATCTCCATCGACATCATCAACAGGGTCAAACGAAACACGCTGCGATACGTAAGCATCGATTGTTTTCACGATTTGATGCTGATTGCCCGTCGTGCTGGTCAAATCCAAATCGATGGCGTTTTCGGCTGCCATTGCGTCTTGGCGAGACTGGAACAATTGAACGGTAATCGCGGCCGGAAAAGTGTCGTCGATATTGACGTAGAAAAGACCTCCATCTTCCAGGCCGCCGACGCTATCATCACCCCCATTGAAGTATTTGACGGCATCCCCATCCGACAGACCCACGAAATTGCCGACGTTGATCGTATCCGTATTCGCATCAACAGCGGTGGCGGGATCAAAGGTATTTCCCGCGACCAGCGAATGAAGATCCTCCGGTTCGTCGATACCCGCAAGATTAATCGCATTGATACCGACGACCGCCGCGGCTGGACTGGAATGCAACTGGATCAGAGTTCGGTCGTGGGGATCGACGCTGATAAAATAAGTCGTCCCATCGACGAGTCCACCGATGTCTTCATCGTCCTGATTGTTGTGATAGGCAACGGCATCGCCTGTATCGAATTCGTGAGGTGTGTTGATGCGGATGGTATTCGCATCTTCATCAATATCCAATTTGGTATCGATGCTTATCCGCAGCAGGGGATGGGCATCGAAGACGGGGAACAGCAGCTGTTTCAAACCGGTGATTTCCGCGAGACGTTCGAGTTGTCGCTGCGTCTCCTCATCGACTGAAATACCGCTCTCAAGCGTTCCCGATTGACTGGCAAAGGCATCGGTTTGCGCTACCGAGTCGGTATTCGCCAGTACGATGACGTTACCATCCAGTGCTAAATTAGCCCCGGCATTTGCTTGAGCTCCTCCCAAAGGCCCCCCGGCTGCGATCGCCGCTCCAAGCCCCACTTGGGCTCCAGCCACCAAAGCATCGGCCGTGGTATTTGTACTAGCAGTATGATTGGCGGTGACCGTGAGATCTCCGGTGATCTCACTTTGCAGTGATCCGGGAGCCACGCGCGCGATCGTGTTGTTCGAGGCAGCTGTCAGCGCGATAGCCGCTGGTAGACTTCCACTGTTACTGGCTCCGGCCTGAGATAAGGTCGTGGTAGTGTAGGACCCCGAAGCCGTGACATCGATATTGGTCGCCCCACTCATGAACGCGTCGCCAATTTCAGCGATGGCCGAGTGGTTAATCGCATTGAGCGCGACCGACGGACCAATGCCCAAGGTACCCACCGTAGGGATCGCCGTCGCCGTCGCATTGTATTCACCTACATAGGTGGAAATGATGGTAATGTCATTGGATGGGGAAAGCATCAGGTTGGCGTTATCGGAGATCGACGCTTTGTGCTGTCCTCCACCGGTAGGCTCCAAAATCGAGAGCGGATCACCCACGAGTTCAATCGGATCTCCCGACAGATTAAGTGCAAAGGCCCCTGCAACGCCTACATCCTGACCACCGGCGCCCGAGATAGCATTTGCGTTGAATTGATTCACGCCGTCGCCACTGGAGACCGTTTCTAGTGTGATCGCGGGTGCATCAACCTCACCACCGATTGCACTCTGAATCAACTGCCCGTCAACGTTAATGGCAACTGCCACGCCGACACCCGCAGTTGCATCGACCGAATTCGCGTCAGCCGACGCATCCACATCCATATCCGCCGTGGCAGCGACAACGGGAATTTGACTGGTAGAAATGACGCTATCATCGCTGAGAGCGGCAACTGATGATCCAAAATCCAGATTCACGGCGGCAGCGGCCGCCGCACCGAGCGAACCATCGGCAGTTTCTGCCCTTGCTCGCTGCAAAACACGAATCACATCCTCCGGAATCTCAGGCAGACCCGCCAGGGCAAGTAAACCTTCGAGTTGTTCTTCGATCTGTTCACTGACCGGATCGGCTTCGCTACCCTCACCTGGAGCACCACTTTGTCCCGAATTGGCATTCGCATCCAACATCGTGTCACTGTCCGCCGTTACGGTGACGGTGCCGGTCAACACGTCGATGGTCATGCCACTTGACGCGTGAGCACCGCCGTCGACATACCCCAACGCCATCGCGGCACCGAGACTCGTCGTGACGACTCCACTATCCGTGTCAGCGATATGCGTCGTATTGGCGTCATGGTCGGCATCGACTAACAGATTTCCATTGATGCTGGATGAGGCTGAGGTGTCGCCCGTCTGCGCAATTGTCTGGAAGTCGTTGTAGTTGAGCGCGACCGCCGCCGGCAGGTTAATGGCATTATTGGCCCCAGCCGTGGCATCCGCGTTTGCGTTATATTCACCGATTGCCAGGACCTGGATATCCGAGCGATCGGGCCCGAGGGTCTCGATACCGGTGATGACTGCGTCTTGAATCTCGGCCTTGACGACCTGGGTCATCGCGTTGGCAGAAATCGAAGGACCGACCCCAACGTCCGCGGTTTCTTGGGGCGTCGCGCGGGTCGTTGCGGAATAGTCCCCTTCAAAATCGGATCTCACGATAAGATCGCCACCATCGATCAGCGTGATGTCAGCTTCCCCTTGGATCACCGCCAGGTGGGTTCCCCCGGTGGGTTCGGGAATCGACGGAAAGGCCGGCAGATTGAACTGCTCCGAAAAGTCGTCGGGTAAGAAATCCGCTGCGCCTAAATCCTCCAAAAGACCTTCTAAATCGGGCTGCGGTATATCAATCGGGAGCACGGGCAATAGCTCTGCACCAACGTTCACCGCAACCGCCCCAGCCACTCCGAGATCAGAATCATCTCCGCCCCCCGAAATTGCCTCGGCGTTCAAGGTCGTCACACCATCACCACCTAGCACGGCTTGGACCGAGATCGAAGGAGCCTCGACCGCGCCACCGATGTACGCCTGATTAGTCGCACTCGAAAAATTGGCAGCCGCTCCAATTCCTACTGACACCGCTGAATCAACCGTAGCCGCAT
Source organism: Pirellulaceae bacterium (assembly GCA_029243025.1). Lineage (NCBI taxonomy): Bacteria > Pseudomonadati > Planctomycetota > Planctomycetia > Pirellulales > Pirellulaceae > Pirellulaceae bacterium. The sequence continues at coordinate 26,026 of JAQWSU010000015.1, forward strand.
TGGCGAGCGCATCGGCATCGTTTTCCATGCTCGCCGTAACCGACACGGCGCCGCCAGATTCCAGCTCTGCCCCCGCCTCAATGCCGGAGGTGGCCGTGTTTAGATCCAAATTCACAGCGACACCTGCGGCGGCACCTACCGAGCCATCGGCGTTCCCGAGTCGACCGGTATTGATTAGATCACTTAAAGTAGCAGGAAGCCCACGCTGCAAACCATGTATCGTGTCCGCGTCGGTTGTCGGCTCCAAATCGATCGGCATCGCACCAACTTCCGCTTCGTCGCGTTCAGCATGCAACCGGAACGAGTCTGGGGTTACAACTTCAACGAAGAAGTCAATGGGTAGGATCCCAGCCGCGCTGTCCGTGAGATCACCAATCGTTTCGGCATCACCTTCGCTGCTATAAAACACCTGATCGCCCGTGGCGAACCCGTGCCCTGGGAGCGTTAACAAATCATTAATTCCGTCGACATCGGCAATCGGATCAACATCGATCTTAGGCATGACCATCAGCAACATGAAGGAGATCACGAGATCGGCGGCCAGCGTTTCGAAGTTCGGATCATCAGCAGGTACCCCTGATGTGGAGGCAACAGCGTCCGCATTCATGCTGGAGTCGGTTTCGGCAGTCACAGTAACGGCGCCCCCAACGTCCATGCTATTTCCGATGGAAGCTTCGGCTCCGCCTTGCATGACTCCAATTGCAACAGCGGCTCCCACCGTAATATTGCCCCCGTTGCTATTGGCAGCTGCTTGATGGGTGGCCACCGCCGTATGCGCCGCGGATACTTCAAGATTGCCGGTGATGATCGATGGATTCGCAGTTTCACTCAAATTAGCGCGGGTTCGATTATCGGTAAGCATTGCCGCGACGGCGGCACCGATGGCTGTTCCTGCCGTCAGGCCGGCTTCGGAATCTGCATTTGTTTCGTAATCACCGGCGGCGAGGACTGAAACATTGTGGGCGCCCAAAATGTCAACGTCTTGAATGTCTGCCACGGTTTGAAACGTGCCGGAGTTTATTTCGACGGAGGCACCGACACCCACGGTCGCCCCTACATCGATGAGTGGGGCAGCATCGGTGGAATTGATCATTTCCATGTCAGATTGCACCGTAAGGTTGCCATTATTGGTGAGCACAAGATTTGCACCATCGCTGAGAACCGCATTGGACGTTCCTTGTGCCAGGGTCGCCGAAACCGCTCCAGAAATTGCCGCAATTTGGATTCCCGCTCCCGAGATCGTCTCTGCTGAGAGTGAATGCACACCGTCGCCTGAGGCCCCGGTACGAACTTCGATATTGTCCGCGGTTGCGGTTCCGGCGATCGATGCGACGTTGCTGGCGTTCTGTGCGTTTAAGGCGATGGCTGCCGCGATACCGACCAAGCTTGACACGGCACTTGCGCTGCCGAGCGCGATTGAATCCACGTCGCTAGTCGCAACAACATCAATCGGATTATTGGTCGCTGTCACGATGCCTGTGTCGGCAATCGCCGCACTCGAAGCGGCGTTGGCCAGGTTGATCCCCACCGCAGCCGCTCTGCCCTGAGTTAGATTTGCGAGGAGATCGACCCCGGTTAATGGACCCCCATCTGGATCCATGGTGGGCGGCGTCGGAGCGGACCCAAAACTCAGGTTAGCGCGGTCCGACAAAAACGCAAGTTCATCTTCGACCATTTCACTGACGGATGTCACGTCCGGATCAGCTCCCTGCACCCCGGCAATCCCATCCACCTGATTTTCGACATCGGCATCTGAGGTGATTTCAATCGCTCCCGAGGCTGTCACCTCACCAGCCACATTGGTCAAAGCGATATCATTTGCCAAGTTCACCGCAATCGGTATCGCAGTCGCCTCAGAAGGATCTAAAGCGGCAACCGTAGCGGCGGCGTTGCTACGAGCTCGAACAAGGTTTGACGCTCGATGGTTTGAGCGCGCCGTAAACGTGCCACCCAACATCATTGAGGCGCCAGCTCCTATCAGGGCGATCGTTTGATTCTGCGTCAAGGTTCCAGCAACCGTTAACACATTCGCGGACTCTCCCGCTAACGCCCCCGCCAGTGCCGTGATTTGAGTGGACTGCGTCCCATCGGCAGCAACACTCAGGTTTTGGGCACCTAGGATCTCAACGTTGTCTTCGACCGATGCAATCGTTCTTGACGCCGACAGATTCGTGGCGACTGACCGCCCCTGACCAAGTTCCTCTGCAATCGATGCGGCACCCGAGGGTACCGCGCTGACGTTCACCGTGCCGGTACTGACGGCTGAGATATTAACGTTCGGGCTACCAATCAGATTTACCGTGGCTCCTTCATCGATGTAAGCATGACTCAGGTTGCCAGGAATTTCACCCTCATCAAGAGCAGCGCCTGGATCAGGGATAATTGTGTTGAGGGCGAATGCACCGGCGACAATCGCCTCATTGGCGTTACCGAGCCCTGCCGCACCCGAACGTGCGATAGCCGCAATGTCGTTGTCGCTACTGGTCTCAATACCAAGACCAACTGCGTCGATCGTCAGGCTGTCAGCGATGAAAGCTTCGTCACGAATGAGAGTCATGTTCGTGGCAACGGCAGAACTATTATTGTCCGGGTTGACGGTCGGCCTGGCATCCGCCTCCGTGGTCAAGTTGTGATCGGAGCTGGCGAACAACGAAACAGCGCCAGACGAGGTTAGCGTTCCTGAAGTATCAAGGAATGCTCGCGTGGTGGCAGTCAGCGTCGTGACGGCGATGGCGGCGGCAAAGGTTTGTGGTCCAGCTGCCGTTTCGATTTCAAGATCATCGAGGGTGTCAGGCCCCAAGTCGGCACCGTCCGGCGTCGACGTTGCCGTGGTCGTAATGGTGGAGTTCGCGGTCGCGTTGATGTCGATACTTGTCGACTGTGAGACCTCTGCGTTGTCTTCCATCAAGGCCTCGGTCGTCACAACAATTAGAGGAGTGGCCGTTGTTGTGCCGGTGGCTGCGACCGCCGTGATCCCATCGGCGATTGAGTTAACAACCGTGTTCGTAGTTGCATCGATCAAAACAAACCCAGTCGCATTGACCTCGGTATTGTCGGACAATTCGCTGCGCGCCGTATTGTTGATTACTGGTGCGGCCAAACCGATCTCGGCAACGCCCAAGCCAGCAACCGCAGTTGCCGTGGCTGTCGAATCGACCGACGACAGCGACTCTGCCGTAAAGTCCCCGGTGGCCGTGATCGTCGAGTTGCCTGTTACGGCGATCTCGGCAGAAATACTGGCGGCTAACGTCGCGCCCGGCAGGCCGAGTAGATTGTCAACATCCGACACCAGCGTCGCGTCAGCCGAGAGGATCACATTGTTCCCACTAAGCGTTGCGTTGTTGATGCTGACGGTTGCTTCGACATTGGCGAGTGGAAGAGTGTCGGGTGTTAATGCCGTTCCCAAGACGGCCGTCGCATCGAATGTAATGTCTCCGGCTGTGATCGTGACTCCCGAGTTGACAGCGATCTGTTCCGCGTTGACCACAAACTGGTGACCGCCCAGATTCATGTTTCCGGTGATCGTCACGGCATCCTTACCGGCCTCGCCATTGACGATCAGATCAGTACTCATTGCCAGGCCTTGAATGTTAAGCGTGTCGGTATCCGAGAGGAACGGGATACCGGTGTCATCGCCGAGATTGATGGTGAGTGAGCTACTTGGCTTAATGAATGTGATGCTTTCGAATGATGGTAACGGATCGGTGCTCTCCAGTCGCAGTTGCCAGCCCAGATCCACGAGCCTGGCATTGTCCGTGAAATTGCTCGTTCGGATCACTCGATCAGTTACCGACATGTTGTCGAGAATCGGTTCAAGGCCAGCATAGGTCAGCTGATTGCCGTCGCGCGTAATTGATCCGGAATCGGGGCCTGTGGCCAGGTAATCAACCGATTGATAGTCTCCGCCATCTAACACAAGGCTGTCGAACCCGCGATCACCTCCGTGCATCAAACCGCTCAGGTGACCGCCGCTGCCGATGACAAATGTGTCTTCGTTGTCGGCAGCACCCAAGAGATTCTCAACGTCAACGAAGTCGATGACTCCTTCGGCGCTGAGGTAGCCTCCGTTGTAGCTGGTAACAGTCCAAGTCGTATTGCCGTACGTGCCGCGCAGGTCGTCTTGACCCGGACCGCCGTCAAAGACGATTCCGTGCGGAAGCAGGGCGCTGATCTTTGACGAGTCCAAGTCGATGCGGAGGAGATCGTCGTGTTCCGTTCCTATAATGTGTAATGGTGCAGTAAGCCCAGCGAGATCAAGTGACGCAACACTTTCGCCGGTCAAGGTATCGGTCAATGTGAGTTGATCTCCGTTGGAGTCTGCGGTAACTCCAACGGTCAGATCGAATCCCAACGTCTCTGTGAAGGCAAGGAGTTCCTCATCAAAGCGGATTTGGCCATGAACGGCGCTGATAGGCTGTTTGCCCTCGAGGCTGTCTTTCCACCGTGGCGTCGCGTTGTTGACGACCGTAGACGGCGACAGCAACTCGTCGGCTTGTGAATCGATGACATCCGGCGCGCCGTCCGCGCGCTGGATGTCCCCCACCAACAGCACGCGTTCTTCGAGCAATTCAAGCCGATGCACGGCAATCGGGATGTTTGCAACTCGGGGAGGCTGTCTCCCGGCGCGATTCCTTCGAGGTCTGCGTTGACCGAATGCCATGGTCGTTCTCCCTGGTTGCGACTGGGTCTGCACAACTAAGAATCTGTCAGTGCGCAGAGTGACGTGGGGCACGGGATGCAGATGGATTCTCCAATGCCGCGCTAATCTGGTGGATGAGTCTGATAGCTCAGGTCCGGTGGCTAGTTTAGCACGGGCCAACGGAGGTTTGTAGCGAGTAAAAGTCGTCTAACGAAAGTGACAAGTCGTTGCGTCTCGTGCCCCCCGGACGGAGTGGTGCTGAGCGAGAGTCGCCAGAACCGCAAAAGGTGATTGGCCAGGGGGCAACCCACGCGCTGTACCCTCTGAGCAAGAACGACGCTTGATCTTCCTCGGCCAGGACGTCGTCTGGCCGGCACGACGCGTGCGTGAAAAGAAGTACTTTGAAGAAATACCTGCTGAATTACGAGGCGATGATCCGTGTTGGCGGTTTGTCGCCAAATGATCTTATTGGCGTCCGAAGCATTCGGCCTTGCAAATCTGCGGCGCTGCAACGCGTCTTTCCGTGCGGCACGATTTGATTCAATCTCACTCGTCGATCTCATCATGCAACCACCCCATCAACGTTTGATGTGACGGAAGTGTGTTGGCGAGTTCTTGATTTTGGGTTTTGATTTTTTCGAGGATTTCGCAGGCGACAGCAAAATTGGAGAAATCTGCCCGCGGCAGATTGCGGCGCGGCAGTCGGTCGCCCCCGCAGAGAATGTGATAAAAGCTGATCTCGTGAAATACGGAATCTCTGGCGATCTCGATCAGACCGTTCTCGTCGTAGATGTCCAGCGTGCCGACAAGGGATTCGGGCAACGGAACGCTGCGACAGTCGCGCCAGAACGGTTCATGTTCGCGTTGAGATAGGATGTAATGTAACACAATGAAGTCACGGACTTCTTCATAGAAGTCCTGCATGCATTTGTTGTATTGCCGAATCAATGCTTGATTATAGTTTTGGTCCGGAAAGAAACGCAGCAGCATTTCAATTCCTTTCTGAGCCAGATGAATACCGGTTGACTCAAGGGGCTCGATAAAGCCGGCAGCGAGTCCAATTGAGATGCAATTTCCGTGCCAGAAATCTCGGCGGTGTCCGACTGGGAAGCGTAAGTGCCGAGGTGCTTCGGTGACTGCTCCTTGGTTTCCCAGGGCATCCAATAATTCGCGCGTGGCGTTATCTTCGTCCGTGTGATCGGACGAATAAACGTAACCGCAACTGAGGCGGTGGCTCAGTGGTATCTGCCACATCCAACCAGCACTAAGCGCGGTCGATCGTGTGTAGGGTCGTGCTTTTGCGTCATTTGGCAGATCGACGACCACGGCCCGATCACACAACAGCTGATGAGACCAATCGACGAATGGGACAGCAAGCGTTTTTTCAATGAGTTGGGCCCGAAAGCCGGTGCAGTCGATGTACAAATCGGCGGACAATCGCCGACCTGATTCGGTCTCGATGTGATCGATTAGGCCACGTTGGTCGAGTTCGACGTGCTGGACATTGTCGAATATCTGCTCAACGCCCTCGGTGACGCCAATGTCCGCCAGATAGTCTCCCAGCAGTCCGGCGTCCAGATGATAGGCGTAACTGCCACGTTGGATAATCGTGGAGGTTCCACCCAATGGGCGCGGCGCCTTCAAGCTCTCACAGAGTTGGACTTGGAGCGAATACGACGAGTATGATCCGACATCGTGCCCGTTCCGCAGCGCCTTCTGCCAGAAATGAAACAGGTCGAGATGATCAATTATGCCGCCACAAATTCCAAAAGGATGCCAATAGCTTTGGTTGGGATGGACCCAATCAGAGAATTCAATCCCTAGCTTATAGGTCGCATTGCAGCGTCGCATGAAGTCGTCTTCGTCAAATTTCATGTTTCGCACAAATTTGACCAGCGAAGGGATCGTGGCTTCGCCAACGCCGACGGTCGATATCTCGGGTGATTCGACCAAGGTTACCTTGCAGCCAACTTTTCTCACAAATCGATTGAGATAGGAGGCGGTCATCCAACCGGCCGTGCCGCCACCGACAATCAAGATCTGCTTGATATTAGAGCTGTCGCTCATATTTTGAGTTCTCGTTTTAAAAAATGAGCCGTGCGAGGCACCGTTGCGAGGAGGCGAGCTGGCGTTGGAGCCGTTTGGGAACGAACCAGTTGCCGAACCGCATTAGAAGACTCCATAGTAACCACTCTTGACGACATGCAATCCGTGTTCGTCGGCATAGTAGTCGAACCCTACATCAAACAATAGATGGTCAAGCTCCGATCGATGTTGAGCGACCCATTCCCGAGTTTCTGTCGGGTAAGAAAACTGGTCGAGGAAGAACGAGAGTTGCGAGACGTCAACACCGGAAAAGTAGATCGTGTCGCAGCCTTCCTTGTTGGCGATGCAGATCGTATGGCATGCTCGCAAAGCCGGGTGCAGAATCTGGTCGATATTGGAATTTCCCGTCGCCAAATGTGCGGAACAACCAATTTTCTCTGCAACTTGACGAAGCTGGCGTTTGGCGTCGAAGAAGAAATAGAGGTTCTTCAACGATAGTTGATGCGCCCGCTGCTCGTAGGCGATACCTGACGATACGGTACTTCCTGGGTTTCCGATGTAAACCTGAATGTCATCCAGACTTCTTCGCCCGGAGATGAGCTGATCGTCCACGTCCAGTGAGAACATGAAGTAGGGGATCTCTTCATTGGGTTGGAGATCGCAGCGAACAATCGGGCGAATGGCGTCCAGCACGCGGGTGATCGAAACATCTCGCTCCCTTCGCTGATAGTCGTAGAAATAGAACTCCCATTGCGTTTGGCCATTAACTTGCTTGGTTCCCCAAACGGTTCGAAACATTCCGATCGCTGTGCGAATCTGTTGGACCAGTTCGTAGGCGCGTTCGTTGATTTGCGCGAGGTGGAACGAATGGAACAGCAAGCTCACCGGCCGTAATTTGCCCTCGGTCTTGGCAATCGGATTGTAAGGCCACCAGCAATAGTTGAAGTACTTATCGTCGGCTGCCGTGAACTCGATTGCAGCTTGTGTCATTCTGAAGATCCTACGGTCGTGGTCGGTTTGTGGTATTCGACACCATAGTAGATGTTGAAGAAATCAAGACCTTCTCGATGGATCCCTCCGGCTAAATGCCCAAATGGCTGCAGTTGGATAGTATCGTACAGTTGGCGGAAATTGCGATCTGGAATCTGATGCCGGGCAAACATTGCCGCGAGGGGTTGCCGAACGTCCTTTATTTGCAGCTCGGCGTCGTACAGATTCAGATCGAACGACCGACGTTGATTTTGGTCTTCCGTCACCTCCAAATAACGAAATTGCGTCGCCGGATTGCGGTCTTTCGCAAGGCTGAGGATCGCACCTACCTGCTGCAGCGCATCGTTTTGGGGTTCGTTATAGAGGTCGGCGATACGACTCTGAATCCCGTCAACGGTTAGCTTTGGAAACCAACGATAGCTGGTCACAATTTTCCGCTCTGGCTTCTGGCTGTCCCATTTGAAAGCGATGTAGAGTAGTCGCGGGTCCGCGTTAACCTGTGGTGGCATGGCAAATTCAAGGTACACCTTGTAAAGGTCAGCCTCGCCTCGCCTTTCGTATCCAAGATGCACAAACGGAGCGATCGAAAGCCGTTCCCCCAGCTTTGCCAGTAGGGTGCTAGGCATCCGCATTCTGCGACAAATGTCCATGATTGTTTGATTCGGGCGTTTACGAATCAACCGCTTGTTGAGAGTGACCAAGAAACGATCCGTTTCGAGCGACCCATGACAGATGCGGAATGATCTTTCTGTACTGTGTTTCAGGCCAAGCTCTTGGATAAGTTGGAGTACGCCACGGCTTCGATCGTTCTCATGGAAGGGGACCGTCTTTCCTGGTGAATGCGAGTCTTCGTTGGCCGATTCGACAGGGATTCGAGCGTCGTTAGAGATCCCTCGATCGTTGAGCGGTGATAGCAGGTCACGCTCCCAACCGAACTTTTCGATGTAGGCCGTCGTCAAGCCAAGACATTTGGTGGAGTGACAGGAATCACGATGAACGCATTGATGGAAGCCGTTGCGGTGAAATTCCTTCCAGAAAGAAGGATCGATGATGAGCTTTGGCTGGTCGTTGTCTAACCCGTTTCGATGATCTCCCAATAAGCACTCGGGGAAGTTCTTGATTTCCACAGCGCGTCCGAGGGCCTGCGCCCGAGCGCTTGCATCCACCAAGTAGGGGAGAATTTCTGCATGGGACACGATGAGGTCTTTTTCATCCGTGTCGTTCATCGGCCAGTAATTCCAGAAGTCCATCTGAACGAGTCGCTGGAGATGCGAAAGTCGACTGACGACTTGAGGCAGCTGCCGGTAGCTAAGTCGGGTGATGACGGTATTTGTGAACGTGACGACGTTCTCGAACTCTTCCAGATTTTCCAGACCCTGTATTGTTTTGGCGAAAGAGCCTGGCACATCGGTGATTCCGTCATGGGTGGCGGCGTCCGCCGCAGCGACACTTACGAAGAACTCGTTGACACCTGCATCGACGAGTTCTCGGCAATAGTCTCGGTTAGTCAGCCGCATTCCATGCGTCTGAATTCGCACATGATCGAATCCGTGCTCACGTGCGCGTCGAGCGAGTTTCGGAAGATCGTTCCGCAGGGTGACCTCAGACCCGGTGAAGACGATCCCTTTCCAGAGATGTTCACGGTGGTTTGTCTGGATAAGCTTTTCGAACTTTTCGTCAGATTCAGGCTCGAGACGGTCCATTGTCTCTTCGATCATGCAGTGTTCACACCGCAAGTTGCATCGGAAGTGCATTGTTACTTCAACATATTGATCGTGGTTGAAGTACCCCATCACTGGTTCTCGAGGCCAAACTAACCGAATAACAGCGACCCAAGGTCAGTCGCGAAGACACTAGCCTACGATACACGAGGTTGTTCTCGGGTCAATACCTGACGAACCCAAGCGAAGGACACCGAGGGCTTAACGCATGGCGATTGTCGCCGCGTTCGATCGAGCTTCGCTCTCACATTTTTTTCGCAGTCAGTAGGAAAAATGGCATTTCAAGATCGATCCACTCGACGGTGATATCGACCATACCCATCTCGGAGAGTTGCGTTTGGTAGATCTCTGGTGCGCGAAACGCACGAAAGAAGAGTAACATCGGGACTTGAGGAAATCGATGCAATTCTGACGCGTGAATCGGTCCTCGTTCGAAGATTAGCAGTGTGCCTCCCGGTTCGAGTACCTGAGCTGCTTTCGACAAGATTCGATAGGTCATAGATTCAGGCCAATCGTGAAGCATCGACTTGAACACGATCGAATCGAAACCTCTCGGCAACGCATCATCAACCGCGGAGCCTTTCATGAAGGTAATTCTGTCCGCCTCAGGTTGCTGCAGAAGATGCTCTTGGCCAACGACGCAGACCACCGGCAAGTCGAAGACTGTGCCTTGCAGTTGGGCATGTTGCTTACAGACCTGCAGGAGGAATTCTCCGCTATTCCCTCCAACGTCAAGCATTCGCTGATGTTGGCTGAAGTCGTAGAGGCACATGGCGAATGCCGATTCGTATCGTGTGAGCGTCGACGTGAAATGCATCCAACGCTTCGTCGCTGCGTAATTTTCGGGAGTCAACTTGAGGCATCGCTGGTAATCGAATAGACGAAAGACTCGAGATTGCTCCATGAATTGTGCTGGGTTGGCGATTAACGAGGTAAACAGATCGGCCAAATCGGGCGTCACTAGAATCGCGAAATCCAGCTTTGCTTGAAGTAAGTCTCGGTATTGCAACGCATGAGCAAAGGGTTCGGTGAGTCGAATTCGCTCTCCAGATGATTCGATGACCTGATTGACGGTGAGCAAATTGAGTAGCATGTCGAAGCCTTGGCGATCGAACTCGAAAGACTCGTACAGCGCACTGTGATCGACGCCGTCACTCCCAACGAGTCGATCGATTACCCTTAGGTCGAACGCAGTCTTCAAGCTTGTAGCACCGACCAGGTTCTGTAGAAAACGATCGACACAAAGATATCTCGCCAGTTCATTTGTAGAACGATCGTCCATTTATTGCTTCTCGCTATCTACACCATCAGGCGATCCGCGACAGGGTTGGTCTCGATATTGACAAGGTTCAAATCAATCAACGAAATTTATTGTCGCTCGGTTGAGCGAACTGCATACGCTCTTGGGAGAACTCTACTATGGATTCTACCGACTTGGTAGGTGTCAGGATGGTAAAAGAGCCGTGAAGGATGTCGACAACGCAAGGGCGTTGTTCGCCTGGTCGGTTGACCTCAGAAGGCACGATGGATTCTCTGTCACGTCGGGAATTCTTCAATACCTTCGGCGGAAGATTCAACCTGGTATATTTCCATCGTTCACTGCATTTGGCGACAATTTGGTCAGTTTCAAAAAAAGCGCCTCGTTGTATCCCAAGAAACAAGAATCAAATGCAATCATGTCGAGGTGTTGCTAATTGTTGGCCGAAGGTGTGGGTTCGCTTTCATGCTGCGGAAGGTATCACCGTGTGAGTTGAAGGTGATCGCCTAGCTGCATTGGTGAGCAGTGTAAAGGGATCGGGATCTGTAAACTGCCTTGAAAACCCAGCTAATGTTCAAGCGTCCTTGGGGGGCAACGGCAAAGAGTGCCAAGAGGTGGGTTGTTGAAGTTTATCTCAATCAAGCCGCATCATGAACTTCAGATGTTTACCGCTTTGGATAGTGCTCCGGCGGGTGAATCGCCGTTCCCGCTTTTCACGAGTCTCAGCAGATAAATGAATAGGGCGATAGAAAAACAGAGTGAGATGAGACCCGTCAACGCCCAAGCGACGCCGAAAATTAAGAGGCCGAAGGGGAGGGTGCCGTCGGGTTTGGATTGGAACCATTCTGCGGGTGCAAGCGAGGCAACTGGAACAAGGACGAGTGCGAGACCCATTCCCCACGACACGAAACCCACTAACAACGCCAATCCGATCGCCCTTAAGAGCTTGGAGAAGAAAATCATGCCTTGCACCTTGCCATCAAATGAACGTTGTGAAGGTTTAATGTCGACAGAAAAAGCTTACCTCAGGAAATCCTGCCGTCAGAATTCAATCGGGAAATGCCGATAATTCAAATGATTCACTTGGTCTGCTTGAAACGGAGCGATCAGCGAGTAATCGCAAAGGTTGTTGCGCCTTTTGATCGTTTGCCTCGAGGTAAAGCATTCATGGATTCGCCTTCCTGAGGTACCGATGAAAAGCACGAATCACAGCGGTTTATTCTTGGGTCCGTTTCTTGATCGTTGCATCGGGTTGCACGAATTTGTTTCAGCGACACAATCACGGTTGAGAGCGGTTTGGGATAATTGCAAACGGATAGCACGATGAGTGGTCGCGACCGATTGAAACCGGAATCCTGGCTGTGGCATTTGCTGGGGTTGGTCAATCCATTGATTGTGATTTCCAGCAATCTCGTTGGAGGCTATTGGGTGGCGACGGGGGTGATTTATATGCTCGTGCTCGGGCCTCTGTTCGATCTTCTGTTAGGCCGCGCTAAACGAGCAAGGCCTGCTCGGGAATCGGGGCGTCCGTTCGAGTTGCTGCTTGTTGTTCACGCTATGCTTCAATTTGTGGTTTTGCTAACCCTGCTGTATCGAGCATCGATGGATGGTTCAGCTTGGACGACTTGGGTTGCAGCGCTGAGTACAGGACTTTGCTCTGGTGCATCTGGCATCATAGTTGCCCATGAACTGGGTCACAAAAAACCGGGCTCGCTTTTGTGGTGGGTGGGGCGATTCAATTTGCTGGGCGTCCTCTATTTGCATTTCACGACGGAGCACAATTTCACTCATCATAAGCATGTGTCGACCGTTGCAGATCCCGCCACAGCTCGCTATGGCGAGTCACTTTGGGGATTCGTTGTTCGTACCATCCCGGGGCAATTCCAGGACGCTGTGGAGATTCATAACCGAAAAGATCGGACCGGCTTGGACAATCCTGTTTATCGAGGGTTGTTGCTGCAAATTCTTTTGGTGTTTGGAATCTATGCGACCGCTGGATTATGGGTGAGTGCGGCTTTTGTGATGCAGGCCGCGTTTGCGATCTTCTTACTGGAGTACATTAATTATATCCGGCACTACGGACTTCACCGAGCGGTGGGTGAGCAGCTGAGCGAGATGCATTCGTGGCAGTCCGAGGAACGTTGGTCACGGTGGACATTGCTGGAACTCACGAGGCACCCGGCCCACCATTTAAAGGCGGCCGAACCCTTTTGGAGATTAGGACCGTACGAGACGGCTCCCAGGTTACCCAGCGGCTACTACGGAATGTTTTGGATTGCGGTGATTCCACCTTTGTGGAAACGTCTGGTTCATCCGCGACTCCCGACGTAGTTGAGTTGACTTGGTGAATGGGGAAATGCGGCAACCGATACCGGTTGGTCTTTGCGCGTACGCGACGACCGTCCTAGTGCATGGACCACTGCATCGGGGCGTAGAGCGAGAAGGCCGCGTGGGCGGCCTGCATGGCAAAGACGGCGGTTGCCGCGATCCGCAGCCGTTTCTTTCCAATTGTTCCCAATTCGGTTTGCCTCGATTCAAGCGAAGCCAGGCACCAACCGATTGCGAGTAGGATGAGCGGATCGAAGTACCGCTGGAAGGCATGTGAATTGACGGTGTACGCGGACAGAAACGAGACCGTAAATCCAGCCATGAGCCAGGCGGTGCGGGCGCGATCCGCGGCGACCAGAATGCCGAAAAGGATTCCCGCGCAACAGCCGCCGACGGTGCTTCCGGCGACGATCAGGCTGTTGCGATCGAAGAACGTTGGGCTGCGGCCCGCGATACCCCAAACCCAACCCACGCTCCGGCCGTGCTCCCAACCGGTGACCGACTCGAACAGCAGGCCTGCCAGGAGGCCAACCAGCAGTCCGATCAGGGCGGCGTGTCGCACGCGGCGGTTGTGGAGCCAGCACGGCAACAGCACGAGGATTGCAGGCGATGCGTAGACCGCAAGCACGGAGAGCACTCCAGGCGTCAGACCGAAATTCAGGTCGCCCGCATGCGTCGCGCCACCATTTCCGCCAACCTGGAATTTCGGTGGAACAAGCCCACCCCACAGGCTGACGAAGCTGGCAATCATCGCGACGGCCGCGCTTGTTGCGACGGCGAAAATCATGGCGGGACCAAGACCGCGATGCGACGGTTGAAGCGGATCTGCAAAGGGAAGGCGCCGTCGAACGGGTTCCCACTGAAAGAGGAAGCCGAGGAGGGCGACGCCTGAGACCCAGATGTTGATTTGCCGCACGAACACCGAGCACACCAATGCGAGGCCGGAACGGGTCGCTTGAGGTATTCCTGCGACGCAGAAGAGAGTTGAACCAAGGGTGATAGCGATGAGTGCGAACGACAGATTGTCGGTCATGACCCAGATCGCGTTGCTGAGAACGTATGGAGACCCAGCGAGCGGCAGTACGCAGGCAAGGGCGGTCCAGGGGGAGGCCACCCGCGCGGCATTTATGTAGGCAACGATTAGAAAGGCCACGCCAAAGAAGCAGGAGCAGACCTGCAGCATCGTCTCGGAGGGGCCGAACGCCCGCACCACCAACGCCAATAATAGGTGTGTACCGGGCGTAGTTGCGCTTCTGTAATCCGAAAGATCCACCGCCGGTAGTGTTGCTGCGAACTCGAGGACCACAGGGATATGGTAGTAGTAGTGGTCGATGATCCGTTCTGGGCGGTTGTGATCGAACCCTATCAGTACCGGAACGAGTGTCGCCGCGAGGAAAAGAAGCAGCAGAATCGGTAATGCTATGAGCCGCCCCGGACTTTTCGATGCCTTCATGTTGCACCATCTTCAACGTGTACGGCAAAGCTCAGGGATCCATCACTTGGATTGCTGAAGGCCGTGGGATTGCGGAGCAAAGTTTCCTCTATCCGAGAAATATCCATGCGTGCCAGATCACAACGAGTACCTAGTCTATCAGATAGGATGAGATTCAACGTGGGAACAATCAAAAGCACTAGTTTAATCAGCAAATCTAACGTTGTGAACAAGGATCGCTTGTTGTATTTTGCCAACGTCCCATCATTTTCCAGCAATTGGTAGGCTGACTGTTCGCACGTTTTAACAGGCACGCAACGTACAGCAGAATTTTGCCTGCGAGCTGTCCATCATCCGATTGTGCCACTTGAATAGTGGCCGATCATGAACCCGTTTCCTCACAACGACAAGTTTTTTCATCAAGAGCCTCAGACTTCTCGCATTAGACCTTGGAGTTCGTTTGTCGCTGCCGCCCGGAGTCGTGTGTTCGTTTATCGGATTGTTGACTGAAGATAAGTCGGCGTATCGGTCGTGAATACCGATTATCCTGTTTCTGGTTTATCTCAGTGGCGAACGGCTGATCGTCCTCCGCCAAAGGCTTGCGCGAAACGTGATACCGACCATCGATCAGTGATGCATTGTCAATGCAGATTCGATTCGGCATGGACGTGAAATTCAAATGAATGATCAGGTCCCCTTTGAACTGCTTAGACTTGCTTTTTTCTCAGCGCTTCATTCCACAGAAAGCTTGCTCTGTTTTGGCAAAGTGTTTTGGGAACTGGTTGGGGGGGGTAGCGTTCTTACCACTGAATGATTTTCGATTCGCTTTTGTCTCTTGATCAAGCATTTCTTAGGTGAGCTGGACTTATCTTGTTGGGGCGTGTTCTTCACTTTTTTTTCTTGATTGTGTTTCGCTGCCGGACGCCAGGTTTCGATTCTTGTGAGGTCGAACAATGGCCGCGTGAAACGGTGCATCAAACCCTTTGAATGAAGGGAGTGCCGCCTCTCTCCATTGGGGGGGCAACCATTCAGCAAAAGGCTTCATTTTCAAATGACGTTTTGCTTGGCAAATTCTACAAAATCTTCTACACCGTAGGGGTCGGGATGCTGCTTGACGGTTTCGGTAGGACACAGGGAATAGCGCATCAGGCAAAGAGCAAAGAGCAAAGAGCAAAGAGCAAAGAGCAAAGAGCAAAGAGCAAAGAGCAAAGAGAGCAAAGAGTGCAAAGAGTGCAAAGAGTGCAAAGAGTGCGAAGAGTGCGAAGACGACTCATAACACAGAATGCTATTTCAGAGAATTTGCGGGAGAAGTGAGAGCCATGAGATTTTGTTTGTCGGTCTTGATGGTTGTTGGCCTTTGGGGTTTTGGAAGTTTTGCAGATGCATCGATTCTTCTGGGTGATTTCACGGTGTATGGAAAGCAGTCGGTCGCTTTCGCCGGTCGAACTCAGGCTGAGTTGACGCTGATTGCCGATGCGGCTGATCCAAACACGGCCAGGTTAGATAATCTGCAAGCTGATCTTGGTGATTGGGCCGATATTTCTCCCGACGAGATTTCTGTTGTCGGATATGATCAGCTTTCGATCACGGCAGATGGGCTCTGGATGCACACGCCTTCGTTGAGTCCGAACGGCACTGGACCAGGGGGCCGCGACAATAACTCCAGAACGACCGCGGCGGCTTATCAGTTATTTGGGATCAGTGGAATGGCGGCCGAATTGAACACGTTGGTCGGTGTTTTTCTTTCGGATGATCTGCCTGATCCAAATAATTTACCCCCGCTGCTCAGCGCTCTTAATGGAGATGACATGTGGGATCCTCTCCTCGGGCAGACGTTTGCAATTGGCGAGATGCTGTCGAATATTGTGATTCCCGACAATGCCAGCCGACTTTTTCTTGGAATGCATGATGGGAGAGAGTGGATCAACAATACGGGTTCGGTGACTGCCACGATCACAGCTGTACCAGGCCCCCCGTCGCCGCCGCACCCAGTGATTGTACCAGAGCCGTCGACCTTTGTTGTTTGGTCGCTGATTGGTATTTGCGGGCTCGTTGGCTGCAAAAGGTTGCGATGAAAGTTTGGTATCGACTCGTCCGAAATCAACTCAGGGGGTGCCGGGCGAATCCTTGCCCGGGCTAAATTCGAAGCAAGGTTGCGAATTGTTGCAACGGAAACGGTTTGCGAGGTCGTGGCGAGCGCAAACGTTCCGAATCTGTAAATCAAGTTAAGCGCCACTCATTTCTGAGGCTTCAGTTTTTTCAAAATCGACTTGTGCGAGATAAGTGGACCCAACTCAGCCCAGCTCCAATGGCCGAGCCACCTCGTTCGACCGCTTATATTCGCTCTCTTCTGGGAAGAGCTTCAGCGAATCCGTCCTATTCGTGATACCATCCGGTGCCGGGCCACAGCAGGCGAAGATGACGTCTGCATTCAATGGTCTAGCCTCGATGCTCAGTGCCGAACGGAATTCGGTGACTCGATGGTTAGCCAGCGTTCCTGGTTGAGCATCGGGGTCGGAGCCGAACCGCCGCTCTTGCCAACTGGATGGTAACTTGGGAAGCTGACGGCGTTGGCGTGGCGAAGAGCGAACCGTAGAGGAGCGACGGAAATGTCCACTTTTGTGCTGAGGGGAATTTTACTTTCGCTTGTGACGATAGGAATCGCACAGGGCGAGACAATTGTGGTTGCGCCACACGGAGCGGATGATGCTCTCGGTTCAGACGAAAGGCCGTTGCGGACGATTTCGGCGGCTGCGGAACGAGCGATGCCAGGTGATACAATTCTTGTCCGTGCCGGCATCTATCGGGAGCGGGTAACGCCACCCCGTGGGGGAACAGCGGGCAAGCCGATTACCTACCGTGGGGAGAAGCTCGGCAAGGTACTGCTTCGCGGATCGACCGTGTGGAAGCCCGCCTGGCAGAGTCACAAGGCCGGAATTGTGTTTGCGACTCCAGAAGAAGATTTCTTCAACGACGACGTTTACGTCGATCATGCCAATCCGTTCCTGGTCGAACTTGCCTCGACGCCGTACGAACGTGACGGGAAGCCTGAGTCACAACGCTACGATCGGGGCGATCCAAAACTTACCTACACTTGTGGGCAGGTGATCGTTAATGGAAAGCCTTGGCAGCAACGCCCTTTTCTCAGCGAAGTTGAGACTCGGCCTGGCACTTGGACATTCGTGGCGGCCAAAGAGGACGCAAGGGGAAGAATCTACGTCAATTTTGGCAACCTCGATCCGCTTCAGCAGCAGGTGGAGATCAGCACGCGCCGACGCATCTTTGCGCCTCATGTGCGTGGGCTTGGGTTCATCCATGTCGAGGGCTTCGTGATGGAGCACTGTGGAAATCAGTACCCGACCAATTTCTGGAATACTCCTGAGTGGTCCCAGTCCGGAGCATTTGGATTGCGTGGCGGCCACCACTGGATCGTCCGAAATAATGTGTTTCGCTATGCGAATACTGTTGCACTCGATCTTGGTGCTGGTGGCGGTGATAACGAGCGTGAGCGGGAGCAAATTGGTGGAGCTCCTTTTGGCGATCATAACTTGATTGAGGAAAACTGGTTTCTTGATAACGGTTCGGCGGCCATCATCGGCTCCGGCAGCCAACGTGTCGTTGTTCGAGGTAACGTCATTCTGCGAAACAACACCCTTCATTTTAATGGCCCGAAACGCTACGAGCACGCGGGTATTAAGTTCCACTTTGTTCAAGATGGATTGATCGAGGGTAACTACGTCGCCGACAACCCGTTGTCGGAGGGGATCTGGCTTGATAACCAATTTCCGGGAACGCGCGTGACTCGCAATGTTGTCGTAAACAACGGTGCGCGGGGCATCTTTCTTGAGATGAGTGACTATAAATTTGACACCGTTCTGGTCGATCACAACATTTCTGTAGGTAATCGTGGAATTCAGTTTTACGTGCATGATGCGTCTGGCTCGACCGTCATGCACAACTTATTCGCAAACAGTCCGGCGGATGCCAAGTACGGGCAGGGCGCTTACATCTACCAGGTGACTGCTCGTACCAAGACCGGGTACCATTCGATATACAATAATTTATTCGTGAACCATAAGGTGATGCTCGATATCAATTACCCTTCGCATCGGAGCGGTCCGCAGCGCCTGGACCACAATATTTACGATGCGACGCCTAAAGATCGACTGTTTATCATTAACAGCGCCTCGGATCGACCCTCTCCGTGGAAACCAAAGGAATTCTTTGCGCTCATCCAGCGCGAAATCGACTCGGATGGCCCGCAACCGCTGCAGGGTGGCTCGAAGGTCGCGCTTACACTCGATGAATGGCGCAAATTCTGGGCTGTCCATGGTCTGCAGAATGATCGCGATAGTGTCTTAATCGAGGGAATGAAGGTCTCTTACGACCAATCGTTATTGGAGCTTCGAGTGACTCTCCCGTTTGATCCAAAGACGGTTGGTTCAACCAGCTACACACGAATGGATTACGATTTCGCGGGGCTGCCCGTGCCTCAAGATGGAAACGCCCTCCCTGGTCCGTTTCAGTCGATGGGCAAGGGGCACAACCGATTGGAAATTTGGAACGGGTTGCCGTTGTTGGCAGAGGGAGTGCTACCGTAAACTTTTGTCTGACTTCTTGCATACGGGGCAACGCTTTCAGTTTTTGAAGTGAAGATGCGGGTGACATCTGCGAACGCGAACTGGCTGCATCTGGCGTTGAACCCTTAACAATCCGGTTTTCGACAACCCTTGTTGATGTGATTAATCTTAAAATCATATTTTGAGGCAAACTATTTCTATATTTCAGTTGTTTTTCGGCCAAAACGGGGGCTTTTCATCGGGGGGGGATGGAAGCGACGGAGGAATCGTTACAATTTCTGGTGGTTTAACAACAGTAGTTGCCTGCGTATTCATCCTTGTTGCACTTTTTAACGGAGATGCTCAAGAAGATGAGGTGGTTTATCTTAGCGGCTTTGATTTTCACGACGTTCGTTGGAGTTAAGCCACTTGATGCATCCATTGTTGTTGGCAACTTGGTCGTTAATGCAAAACAGGCGGTAGTTTTTGCCGGTCGAACGGAAGTAGAACTTAGTGACATCATGACAGCTTCGGAGTCGAGTCTTAAAGGGCGAGCAAAGGCAGTAAGCGATATTGCTGAGTTTGCTGATACCTCGCCGAATGCGATTTCGATTACCGGCTTTGACACTCTGTCGATCACCGCCACGGGCCTTTGGACCAATACGGGGACCCTGGAGAACAATGGCATGGGCCCTTCCGGCAGTACGGGGGCGTTCAAGACGACGAAGGAGGCCTATCGCGTATTTGGTATCAGCGGTATTTCGGCTCCACTTAACACGCTGGTGGGCGTTTTTCTTTCAAATGACCTACCCGATCCTGATAG
The DNA here is from genome assembly GCA_029243025.1 of Pirellulaceae bacterium. NCBI lineage: Bacteria > Pseudomonadati > Planctomycetota > Planctomycetia > Pirellulales > Pirellulaceae > Pirellulaceae bacterium. Next base: position 45,822 of record JAQWSU010000015.1, read on the forward strand.
CTTGCCGTCGATACTCAGCACCTCAGCTTCTGAACACGACATGACGAGTCCTTTGTTGAATCAGGCATTTGCGATCGGCGACGCTCTATCCGAGATCACTGTCCCGGAGCATGCAACGCGGCTCTTTCTTGGGGCTCACGACTCGCAGCAGTTTAAGAACAACTCGGGTACGGTAACGGCTGCAGTAACTGGCACGAAAGCTGCCACGTTAAACGCTGTCCCAGAGCCTTCTGCGATCTTGATCTGGTTAGTTTTAGGCTTGGTTGGCTACAAGAGCATGAGATTTCGATCGTTGTTCTCGGCGAACAGTTGAACCGACGAAAAGTGGATGATGCCGAGTCTAACCAGGATTGGATCGGGTTGCTCTGGCCGACAGCTTAGGGCGAGTTCATTATTCGAAGGAAGCGACTCGAACGCGTGGGGGACTCTCGTTGGAGAGGTGACGTTGGTGCTTGGAAGTGATCTGAATTGGTTTGTTATTTCTGATGTCTTAAAATTGGCAGTTTCCCGTTTCCGGTCAATTGCCCCTCAAGTAGCCAGGACAGGTTGAATCGAGCGATGTGAGAACCTTTGAAGGGATCGTGTTCGTAGTGGAGATAGATCCAACCTGCGGAGGGTGTGTCAGGTCGGCCAACCGTAACGGAGGAGTAACCGCTGCGATCTGCGTCGACAAGTCGTTTGATTGGCCATGTTTTTCCCCCGTCAAAGCTCACCCAGATCGTGACTCGCTCGCGATAGGCAGCCTTCGTATCGAGATTGCTAAAAATCAGGATGTCTTGATCGTGGGAGGGTATTCGGGTTAGGCCTGCCATGCATCCGTAAGGGCGGCCTTGGTCTCCGTCTGGTAAAGCGTCGATTATTTTGTATTCTTGCCAGGAGGCCCCGCCGTCGTGACTCCATGCCTCGCGGCGACGTCGATTGCGAGGGCGTTTTGACCAGTGGACACGGGAGTTGTAGTAGATGCGACCGTCGGCAAGTTCGACCAGTGCTGCTTCACCCGTTCCTTTTTCGGGGAATGGATCACTCGTCTTCCATGTCTTGCCGCCATCGTCACTATAAATGGCATTCGTGTACTGTTTTGGCCAGTATTCTTCTCCATCCTTCGGTCCATAATATCGCGTGGCGCGGAGAAGTCGCCCTTGATGAGGCCCGTGTGTTAAGGTGATTCCATGCTCGTTCATGTGCATCGAAGGAACATGCCCCTGGTCATCCGGTTGGATATGCGTTTGTTCCGATTGCCATGATTCGCCATCGTCCGTACTGCGATAGAGAGTGAGCGGAGCGGGCGGTTGGCGGTCCTCGACAAAGATCAGGATGTCGCCCGAATTGTTGTCGATGATTGTGCCTCCTCCGTGGTATCCGTTTTCCGATACCGATATCGGTTCTTGCCAGGTTTTTCCGCCATCGATGCTGCGACGAACGGCGACACCCGAATTGCCCCACACTGCGAGGACCGTTCCCTGGTTGGTGACGACCACGTTGGGATATCGTTGGTCGTCGAATAAGCGTTGCCTGTCGAAGGCAGGAGCTCCCAGGAAGGGCTTCAAAAATTCGTCCGCGAGAGTCGGGACCGACAGGTCAAGAGACACTAGCAAGGAAAAGGCGATGAGGCGAACCAAATGCATAACGGTTCTCTAAGAAAAGGAGGCAAGTTTAATGACCACAGCGAATGATCAGGTTTTGTTCGATCCGAAAATCTACAACAATAATCTACAACAATTTTTCGGTCTGGTGCGATGATTGGCTGGTGGAAATCTTAGGTTCAGCAATTCGCTCTAGGAATTTGACTTGTGGTTTGGACTGTTGTTTTTCATTGAAGGAAGGCCACATGGTGACCTGAATTGAGGTCGGTGAAGAGGGCGTCAACCGCGGCGGCTATGTCCGAATAGGAAGGGGGGCATGGCATTGCTGTCCATTTTGAGTGTAACCATCAAGTCCTTCGTGCCGGGTGAACGGTAGGCAGGCGCGACACTTAAGATACCTGTTAATAGATGGCAGGTTTCGAGCAGTTCGGCCAGCAGGCGGCGACTTTGGTTTTTCCCATGATGCTTTCGCGAACGCAGGGTTGGCGTGTGGATAGAAAACTGTCTGACAAATAAGGTGCCATGCATTCTCAAATTCCTCTTCCTTGTTGTGTGAATGGAGCAAAGGGATGCGAATGCCCGGATAATCTTCGCGATTTGCAAAACCTAAGGGTGCTAACTCAATAGTCGGGGACGGAAGCCAACCCTTTTTACAATCCTCGGGTTGAACACTCCAAAGCTTGTTCGATTTCGGATTTTTTTAGAAAAGGGATGATTTCATGAACGGCTCCATTGATATGGTGGTTCGGATTTATGGAAAACGTCCGCTCGGGCATCACACGGTGGCGCGTGGAGTGGCTCAAGAATGTGATTAAACAGCGGTCGGAGATTGCTGAGCGTCAGTCCAGCCGAGATTCTGAGAGCAAGCGTGAAGGCCAGGTGGTGCCGGCACAGGTCGAGTAGGCACGAAACTTGGTAGGGGGCGGGACGCTCTACGGGGTGACTGCGTGTGGAATGTCGAACTGATCCGTAAGTTACACCGATGGCTTTCTCGAACCACAGTGGTTGAACGTTAAGAAGTGGGACGAAATGAACTGCCTTTTGTTAAAAGAGCAAACAGGCGTTTGAGACGTTTTCTGAGCTAGTAGAAGATGCGCGCGAATCGACGCTTTGCGACTTCTTGACAGACGCGAACTTGTGGACCTAGAAGCGGTCTTCTTGAAGGTGCGGTCAGAAAAACTGGTCGCTGAGAAATGCTAATAAAAGGCAGTGGATACCCAACGCTCATTCGAAATCGTAACCGAAAAGCTCAATGTCTTTCCGATAGAGGTGGGCAACGCAGTCGATCGCTTCCTGGTTGTAGTATTCTTGGTAAGTTCGATACCTTGGCTTTTCCGCCGTGAAAGTGTTGTTGATCATGTTTTTCAGCAGCTTCTTGGCGGTTTTGGGACTAGCTTGCAAATTCGATTTGGCTAAGACATCGTTGCCTTTCGACTGGTTAGTGTGTGGCACCGGCGTCGGTGGGATGCCGATCTTCCTACAAACGAAATTGAAGTCGTCCTGGAGGTTTTCAAACCGGCCGACAAAGTCGACGTGTTGCTCTCCGCTGTCGGAAAAAATGTAATTGCTTTGTGGTCCCACAAACCAATTCTCATTTTTGAACACGTGATCCTGAAATACCCCCAACACGAAATCGTTAAACTCGTATCGTTCGTGGTAGTTGCGGTATTTATAGAAAGATAAGAGACGACTCCATGGATTTCGTACAAAGGAAAACTTGTAATAGGAGTCGAATATCTCTTTTGAAATGTATTTGAAATCTACGTAATCTCTCGCCTTGAGGTGTGCAAGGTGGGTTGGTCCGAGTTTCGGGTTGTCATTTTTTCGTAGTAGTAGTGGAGCTCGGATCTCCCAGGTGAGGTTCAGCTTGTCCAGGAAAACACGCTCGATGCTTTGGCCGGCGTTTTTGGGTATGTGAACGAAAATGCATTTATAATGATGGCAAAGCATTTAACCTTTTTCCTCATCAGCCGTCTAGATCGTGTCACCGACTGTTTAGGAAATTCCAAACCTCGGCTCATGAGCCTACGTTATTTTTTCTAAATGTCGGTTCTTCGCGGCACCGTTTTCGACATGAATCGGAGAAGTGCCGGAGGTTACTACCCAGCATTTGCTTGGGAAATTGTCGGGCCAGAAGGCTGGGAAGGCTCACGGTGGCAGCTCAAATCGTCTCACCGAGAAGCATTGCTGCGATTTCTCGATCTCGCAACAGATGGGGCGGCGGTTTAGTTATTAAGATTGCTAGGGGGAAATGGAATCCCCGGATTTGCAGGAAAAACCGATCGTCGTAGTCGTTTGGTCGTGAATTGCAGTACGTGAAACGGCACCGTGCTTGGCACGAGCCAGGGCCTAACTTCCAAGAGACGCTGATTTGGTTCTTCGCGCAGCGAGAATTCGCTCGGGCGTTGCCTTCAGGATCGAGTCGCGATAAGCTTCCGAAGAGCTTGATTTTACTGTTCGTCGCTGTTAACGATTCGGGGAAATCCAAGTTTCCGCTGTGAAAGGCGGCGTGCCGTGCGGTTAACGTGAGTTAGCGGACGGAAACGTAGATTGAGAACCGTAAAGCACAGTTGCAACATCTGGAGTTTTTGAATGGCCAAAATTTGTGTGGGTAACAAAGCGCCCGAATTCTCTGCAGTCACGACAGATGGCAATCGCGTGAGTCTCAACGACTTTTTAGGGGACAAGGCGCTCGTGCTGTTCTTCTATCCGCGCGATAATAGCCCCATCTGCACCAAAGAAGCATGTTCATTTCGTGATTCCTACGAACAATTTGTGCAGGCAGGAGCAGAAGTTATCGGGGTGAGTAGTGATTCGACTGACAGTCACCAGGAATTTTCCAAGCAATATCAGTTGTCGTTTCCTTTGATCAGCGACTCTGACGGGACGCTTCGAAAACAGTTTGGCGTGCCAGCGACACTGGGGTTGCTGCCGGGACGAGTGACCTACGTGATCGATAAAGATGGCATAGTTCGATTAATCTTTTCAGCTCAGTTCGCTTCCGAGGAGCATGTGCGAAAAGCGCTTCAGGCTGTTGAGACGCATTCCTGATCGGCAGCCAAAGGCAACAAGCCGCTTGCCTTCTGGGCTGTCCGATCGCAAACGCAATCCCAATCAAGGTTGCCATGCTAAGATTTGGCCGGCTTTCCGTAGACGCTGTTGAAGCTGGACGATATTCACATTCTGGACGGAAGTATTGTTATCGATGGCCATGCAGGCGGCAGTTGCCGCAGATTGACCGAGCACCATGAAGACAGGTTCCATGCGGATGGATCCGTACGCGATATGAGATGCGGAGAGACAGACAGGAACGAGCAGATTGCTGCATTCTTCAATCCGCGGACGAATTGCTCGGTAGGCAATCGGGTAGGGAGGGAATCCGCCGACCTCGACATCGCCTTCATTCCAAACACGCGCGTTTTTTACATACCGCTGAACGTGGTGTGAGTCCATGGTGTATGCGGCTAAGCCGATCGAATCCTCGACGGTACGGGCGCCTTCGCAATTGTGTTGCGTCATTACGTATTCGGCGATCATCCGTCGTGCCTCGCGAATGTAAAGCTCGTAGGGCCACCCGCCGTTGTCGGTGAACTCATCTTTGGTGAGGCCCCATTGTTTGACTTCGGTTTGAACGTTAGGGGGCACACGCGGGTCATTCGCCAGAAACCACATCAGTCCCTGCTGGTAGTCGATGTGTTCCTGGATGATGTTCTCTCGGGTTGCGTAATCACCGTCAGGATAGTCGTAGTTCATGCCGATGTTGTCGGTGGCAAATGCTCCCTTATTGTTGGTGTCGGTTTTCTGGTTTGGCATCGCCTTGGAGAGGTTTAATACGGTCCAGTGTCCTGTCTTTAGATATCGCAGAAGCAATTCGTATCGAAGCGACTCGTAAGCTTTGGGCTGAGGGAAGGGCTGGCGATTGTTGGGTGCGTTCGTGAGACACATCCGAAAGCAGTAAGCCTGCACACGATGGTCGCCGCTACCTTCTTCGCCAGGTTGACCCGGATGGATCCCCGGCAACAATCCGCTTTTGGCGTCGCCCTTCACGATGTAGGGGTCGATGGCGGTCGCGAATTGGTGATATTTTGCGTTCTCTGTCTGAACACCATTTAGACTCTCTTCGTAAACGACGTTGGCTTCGCGTCCTACGTGATAGCTGACCCCCGCCTTGGCCATCAAATCCCCTTCGTAGGTGGCGTCGATAAACATACTTGCCGCGAACCGACGACCACTTTCCATGGTGATGGCAAGTATGCGGCCGTTCTGCTTTTCGACCCCATCCGTTAGGTCGAGTCGTTCATTGAGGATCACGACAACACCTGCTTCTTGCAACATATCGTTGAAAGTCTTTTCCGCGACATGCGGTTCGAATGTCCAGGCTTCCTGATTGCCGTAGTGCTTGCCGAGGCGTTGGTAGAATTCTCGTGAAATGCCTCCGATAGCCTTCTTATTGCCGATGTCTGTGGCGCCCAGGCCGCTCGACGTCATTCCGCCTAAATGTTTGCCAGGGTGGATGATCAGCGCCGTTTTTCCCATTCGTGTTGCTTGAACGGCAGCAGTCGTTCCGGCAGAAGTGCCCCCATAAATGACCAAATCGTAGCTTTCATTGCAGCAAGACGGATGGTAATCGTCGGCGCGAAGCGGATTAACAGGAAGCCAGCAAATCAATAAGAAGATCCACGTTCCCAGTCCGGCGGATTGGTTGTCAGCTGTGTTGCTCAATGTGTTGCTCGCTTTCGGTGAATCGATTTCGGTGAATCGATTTCAAGTTTTTTTATCCTAGTTATCTTTTTCGGAATGAGCAATTACAGCGGCAATCCACGTCGCCAGGTTAGCAGTAAGCATAAGTCGTCACGGTCAGCAACTTAATAGTCTGCAACTTGATTTTTTTCACAGCAGTTGCGAAAACATTGCATCGTGAAATTTTTTCGAACAGCGATTTCGAACAGCGATTTCGAACAGCGATACGGTGTCGTAGTTGTCTCGCCGTCAACGAGCCTGCTCGTGTGTTTCGATTTCAATCAATTGGGTACGGATGAGCACGAAAAGCTCGTCATTTTCACTAGTGTACTTTAGACTGGTAGCACAAGAAGCCGTGCCGGCAGTTGAATTGGGATCCGCGTCAAGCCAAGGCTTTATTGTTCCAATCCTGTCCTTGCGCGAGGGGGTTGGGGTAAGGATGCGGTGGATTTGTGGCGGTGAAGCTGGGAATGGTTGAGGAGTGCTTGGTGGAAATCGCCTTGGAGCCGAGCGAGTTGCAATTTGCGAGATTTTGTCCACGCAGTAGGGTTGCAATAGCGAAGCGAGTTCGATGCGATACGGATCGTTGTTTCGTCGTTGTTCGAGAGAAAGAGCTACTTCTTAGAGCCTTAAGGCGTGTGATGAATTACCAGCAAATAATGAAGACTTTTGTCTGTGTTAGCTTGATGTTATGTGGAGGAAATGCAGTTGGGAGAGAGCGTTGGACTGATCGCTATGAACCACTTGTTTTTGAAGGAATGCCGTGTCGGCTGATGAAGCCGATCGACTTCGCTGCGAAGCAGAGTTTTCCAGTGATTATTTCGTTGCATGGGGCCGGCGGTACGGGGGTCGATAATATGAGGAATTTGAGGGATTGGAATCGGCAATTGGCGGAGAAGAAACGTCGTGAAGAATTTCCAGCCTATGTGGTGGCGCCTCAATCCAAAGGCATGTGGAACGTTGATCATCTGAAGAAAATAAAGTCGTTGATCAAAACACTTCCGCAAGTGGATATGAAAAGGATCTACATTATGGGGCATTCGATGGGTGGGCATGGGGCTTACATTCTCATTCAGATCGATCCGGAATATTTTGCTGCGGCTGCACCTTCGGCAGGGAGTGGGCGCACGCGGACAAAGGATTTTATTGATGCGGCGAAGATCAGTGATCTTCCCATCTGGGCCTTTCATGGTGACAAAGACAGAGTCTGTCCGATTGAAAAAGACCAAAAAGTTTTCGATGAAATCAAGGCGTTAGGCGGCAAGATGAAATTAACGACCTGGGTCGGAGACAAACACGGTGTGTCGGGGAAAATGATTGTTGGGGCCGAGAATGGAAGGACCCAATTGAGCAGCGAACGCTGTGATGCGGAAGCCGATTTTATGACATGGCTGTTTTTGCAGTCACGTTAGGTGAGGTGGAGTTCAAGACCGTTGATCGCGATATTGGTGAGTGGCCTTGGGCCGTGGGGTTTTCCGAATGTATTCTGCTGTTTCCAGGAACGCAGTCTGTGAAATAACAGGTGGTCATTCCGGTCGGCGCAAACGTTTGGGCTATTCCCAGAACAGATCATCAAACCGTATCGCATGAATTTCAGCCTCGCCCTCTAAATCGAATCGAAATGTGACGGGCCTGGATACATATTCATGAAGTTGGAGTGTCGACGGCCAAGTGACGGGTTCTTTGATCTTCCGTCCGCCCTTAAGAGTTTGGCTCGTTGCGAGTAGTTTGCCATCAGCATCAAGGATTGAAACAGTTAAATTACCGGAAGATACATCACAGCTGATTTTCATCTTTTCACTCGGCAGACTTATTTGATGCGACAGGATGTGCCCCTTGTTGCCGGTGTCCTTTAGTTTGTAGGCGGTTTGGACAGCGTTCCTGCTCTCGTCGCTGATATTAAAAGCAGTGGCATTGTCTGTGGATTTGATGAATGGCGGAGTTTGCTTCAACAGGTAATCGTTTCTCGGTGGCAAAACGAATCGCTGATCCGAGGCATCCAATGCGGCAGTGTTGGCCGCCCTTTCATCAATCGACGCATCGTCAAAACTGATATCGAAAATCTCTGCATCTCCTTCGAGTATGAATTGAAGCGATGATTTTTTGCCGACCCATTGGTCAATTGGTCCATCCTGCCAAGGTACCGGTTGGTCGACCGCGAGAGGGCCAGATAAGGCATGACTGTCACGGACCCGTGCTCCGCTCTCATCGAGGATCCAGACAAAGAGTTTGCCGTGAGGCGCATGGTAGCTAACTTTCATCTTGGCGGACGGCAGAATCATTGGGTGGGTGGCGACGTGCCCTTTGGCATGATCTTGCGTAAGTCGAAATCCTTTGGATCCATCTTTAAGTCCTGGTTTTTCCGAAGTGAAAGGCTCGGCGTTTTCCGCTGACTTGTAAAGGTCCGGGTCCGAAAAGCGATACTCCGCTCGTTGGCTTAGAAGAACGTTCGAATCTTCCGTCTTCAACAGCCAAGCCAAGTTGAAGCGGGCCATCCAATCTTTACCGCTTAGCAAATAGATAAAACCTTCACTGGGAGTGCCTGTTCTGCCTTGGGTCATCCAGGTGTAGTTACCCGGACCTCGCTTGATCAGTCGGTTGTGCGGCCAAGTGTTTCCACCATCAAAGCTAATCCAAACCCTGATGTTACTACGTTTGGGCAGGTTGGGATCGGGTGAACTAAATAACAGGATGTCGCGGTCATCACGTTTGAGTCTCAATAATCCGGCCTTGCAGCCATACTGGTCCGGAGGCCCGTCAAATAGTTCATCGTCTTGCCGCAGATCTCGCCAGGTTTCACCACTATCATCGCTGTACGCAATCCAGCGATTGCCGGTCCTGGTGTGCGTACGCGAATTGAGGTAGATGGTGCCGTCGTTTAGCTCGACTAATCCTGATTCCCCGGTTCCATCTAACGGAAAGGGATCGCTGGCTTTCCAGCTTTTTCCATGGTCATCGCTGTAGATGGCGTTGGTGTAACCTTTTCCTTCCTCTTGCTTGTTGTAATTCACCATAACGCGAGATGGAACCAGCAGGCGTCCCTTGTGCTTCCCGTGTTGGATATTGATGCCCGGGTCACAAGCGGCGTTGGGGATCGAGAGAAAGCCGTTTACATCTTTCGCGAAGTCGACTTTCTCGAGACTCCAGCTCTTGCCGTGGTCTTTGCTTTTATACATGAGGGGTGCGGGATAGAGTGCCGTCAGGAAAAACATGATCTCCCCGGTGTCTTCGTCGACAACCGTTGTTCCGAGCGTGGCGAAGCTGTGGTGTTTGTCCCTGCCCCAGCCCTTTCCGTCGTAGGGGCCGATACCGAGTGCTTTCCAATCGAGATCGATTCGTTTGCCGATCAGTTGATGATCGGACCAAGTTGCCCCACCATCGACGGAACGCTTCAGATAGATTTTGCTTCCTCGTCGCTTGTCCGGATGCGGATCTCCTTGAAGACTGAATAGCAATACGGTGCCGTCCATGGCAACATTCAGATTGCCATAAACATTGTCTTCCTGCCATAACTCGAAAATGGGTTCATTGCCGGGCGAGCTGATGGGCTCGGCTGCAGGCAGGTTGATCGATGGCAGGAACGCCCACGCCAAACCTAGGAAGCGACAGATGGTCATCCACCACACTCGTGTCTGAAACGGCCGAATGTTCGGTTCGATCGAGGTAATTGTTGGGAACTGCATGGCTTGTGTTTTCGTTTCAATCGAGGTGACGATTTCGACGTTTCCGTATTTGCGCAAGCGGAATATGAAGGGCTTTTGTTTACCGTTTTGAATCGTTTTTTAGGAGTCGATGGACCAGGATCGCGGCTTGGCTGCGGCTGAGTTGGGAGTCTGGTTTACTGGGTGGAGGAATTGTTTTCTTGAGCATTCCGGAAGTGATTTTCGTCGCCTCGGTGATGGTTAACTTCTGATCCGGATAAGCAAGAACGGTTCGTCCATTCTTTCCTTCGCGTACATCGTATTTTAGGAAGGGCTCCGCGGACTGTGTGGAATGGTCGTACAGTGTTTCCATGTATTTGAAGGCTGGGTGGCCCCGCGGGACGTCGTTGAAGTGCGCGGCAGTAATGCTGAGTGGAATCCGGAAGCCTTTCACCACCATCTGTGCGAATTCGCCCTTGGTGATCGGATCGTTCGGGCGGAATCGGTAGGCTTCTTTGTTTAGATCCGAGAGGCTTGCTGCGGGCCTATCTCTTTGGAAGTCTTGCAATTGATTGCCTGCCACGGCGCCAAGTAAACTCAGGGTCTGCACGGCCTCAAATCCTGCTGCGTCAGCTGGAAGATCGGTGTAAAAGAACAGCACGCACCCTTGTTGCAGCAGCTCGTTCTGAATCAGGCTGACCGGGACCTGACCAATTTCCAGCTGGTTGTCAATCGCCAACGCAGCCGCAACGCCTGCCGCCTGTCCAAGTGAGGCCCAAACGGGCTCCATGCGGACGGTGCACATTGCTACGTGAGTGCAGGAAATACCAACTGGAAAGAGAATGCCTTGGTGACGTTTAGGCACCATCACTTCGTAGGGGATTTGGTAAGGGCCAGTAACATCGAATAGGTGCAGGGTCCCTTCTGCCGCCCCGGTCCCTGATCTGGGTTCTTGGCGGACCGTGGCGCCTTGTACATTGTGTGAATCAATTCCGTAGACTCCGATTGCCACCGAATTCGGATTGAGTGGTCCACGCAATCCATTGCCACGGAGATCCTTGTGCACGTCGCTTTCTGTCAGTGTATAACGTCCCTCAATTCGCCGGCCCTGACGTACATAAAGTCGATAGGGTAGATGATGGTTGTCTTGGAATTCATCTTCCGGAAGGCCGACGTTGGGGGAGCCGCCTTCGGTTTGGATGTAGTAAAGCCAACCCAGGTCATAGTTGCGATAGATTTGCTCGATCTCGCGTCTTTCCTCCCAGTCCGCTAGTACCCATCGCGTTCCATGTCCCGTCAGATCGCCTCCCCAGCTGATTCCCAGTAAATCAAACTTTTGGTTGGGGATAATCGGTTTGCTGTTTCGATTCCAACGATACTTTGCCGCGTCGTAGTCTGGCGGGGGATCTTTGATCCGAAAGGGGTGATCGGCACGACCATAATCCTTGCCGGTTAGACGGTAGGTGAATGCTTGGGACCGATGATCTGCTGCTCCCGTACTTTCGGGCAGGGTAGTGGCCCGCAATACGCCCGCAACACTCCGGAAAAAATTCGTGTAGATACGTCCGGCATGAGGTTCTTCTTTTGAACGTGCTTCCCGTCCGATGCGAAATGGGATGTTCGCAAAAGCTGCCAAATCTGTCTCGTAGGTTGCATCAATAATTACTTTGGCGACGTACGTTTGTTTTTTGCCGAGTTTTCCCTGGTTATCGCGGTCTTGTGTAATGACTCCGGTGATCCGATCGCCCGTCATGAGTACATCTACAGCGACCTGGTTGAAACGTGTTGTGATTGTCTTTAATTCGGCAACCATTTCAGCGAAAATTCGAGCTGCCGTGTGGGGTTCCCAGGCTCTACCTTCTGCCACATTCCAGGGGAGAGAAGGGTTTCGATGGAGGTGCGCCTTCACGAGTGGATCTTCAGCCAGCTTGGTGCGATGATAATGGCTGACTCGTTGTCGAAATTCCTCGATCACCCCACTGTTGGACTCGACGTACAAATCGTCCAGTCGGATCACGCCAGAGGAAAGTACGCCACCTAGTACGGGCGACTGCTCAATGATGATCACGTTTTTGTCTGCACGAGCCGCTGCGATTGCGGCGGCAACTCCCGCTGGCGTCCCACCAACGACAAGGACATCGTAGGCATTTGTCGATGCCGGACTCGTTCTTGTAGGCTCGACGCCAGCTTTTGTTGAATCGCAGAGGGGTGAAAGTAATCCAAGACAAAGCAGAAGTAGGCGGAGCCAATGAGTTGGGACGCTGGGCATGTCAGTTCTATTGTTCCTTACTCAAGTCAGAGATTTTGAGTCCTGCAAAGTGCATTCGCTTTGGGAAATCTATTTTCAGTACTTCAATCCGATGCTGATACCGTGCCCAATGATGAATTAGAATTAGCTTACGCCCAGTTTAGTTCAATTTTGCCTGGTAAGGAAATGAGTTGGTTTCGATCCAGTTTGTGATAGCAGGAAACGGCTGTGCCTCGAGCGATCGCGATTGCGGGGAGAATGGCTGGGGATGTTGTTTGGGAGACGAACGTGCCTGGGCTGAACTGACTTGGGAGCGCTTCAGAATGTTTCGGTTTTGAATTGTCAAAAAAATAGGCCGTTAGTAGATCTTTGACGGCTGGGGAAATTTTAATAAACTCGTCGTTCGCACCGCGACGATCGGAGTCAGTTTGTCGGCGAATGGTGCGTTTAGGAAATTCTAGGATTGGATCGTTGAGGACGGAGACACAGCGACGAGACTGTTGATGATTCCGGCGGACCGGAAGATTTGATCCCGTCGATGATTCAGACAAAAAAAAGAGGAACACGACATCATGATCTTTCGTAATTGTTTTTGTCGTCATGGGATTACTTTCAATATCTTTCTGGTTTTCGTGGTCGTCGCTTTATTGAAAGGTTCGGCCGTTGCGACTGAACTCGGTCAGGTGGCGGTGACTTGTGATGGCCGCTCAGAGAACCAAATAGATAAACCAGGGGCAGGCAAGCCAAACCGAAACCCATCCGTTTGCGATCAGACGCCCGGTGATGCTCATCCCACCGAAAGCGTGACGTTTCGGAAGCAGGACGATGGGGTCGATGTTTGGGTAGGAAAACAGCGGGTTGCAGAGTTTGTCCACACAGAAGATCCAGTAGGACGACCGTTTATTTCCAACCTTCACACGCTTGATGGGATTAAGGTCACTCGAAACTATCCGGTGAGCGAGGAAGATCAACAGGACCATCCGCATCATCAAGGTTTGTTTCACACATTTTCACAAGTGAACGGAATTGACTATTGGCACATGAAGGGTGTTACCCGTCATCGCCGCTTCCTGATTGAACCAACAACCGGATCGGATTCGTCATTTGCTACCGAAAGCGTCTATCTGGATCGCGACGGTAAGACCCCACTCCTCAAAGAGGTGATTGTCTACTCCTTCTACGTGACAAAAATTGGCTTGTTGATCACGGTGAATGCGACGATCGAAGCGGAAGCAGAGCAAGTTGTTTTGGGGTCGAAGGAGGAGGGCGGATTCGCGGTTCGTATGTCGAGTGACTTGCGGGTTGAGTCCGGTGGAAAGATGGTTGACAATCAGCAGCGTCGTGGAGGCAAAGAGATTTGGGGGAAAACCGCTCGATGGGTGGATAATTCAGGAAGAAAAGAAAATCGCTGGGTTGGTGTGACCATCCTCACGCATCCTGAGGGTTGGGGTTCCTATTATTGGCATGCGCGTGATTATGGATTGGTAACCGCGAATCCGCTAGGGCCGCTCAATAAGGCACCGGATCGCAGCTTGAACAAGGGAGAAACACTCAACTTTAAGTATGGTGTTTTGGTTCACTCGAACGAAGACAGTGATGAATATTCTCCGACTCAAGCGCAAGTGGAATACGAGCGACTGGCAACACCCTGAGATAGGAGTGTAACGAAGATTGCGTTTTTTCTTCACGAATCGTTCGCGGAGTCGATGGCATGCGGTCCGACCGCGTTGGATGGTGACGTTGGCCGTAACACGATCGTGTTGATTTGTGCGTGGAATTCACATCACTTGCAACCCGCTTCATTTTGATTGAGTCGTTAGGCTGCGGCTAGCCGAAAGCGTCGCCGCAGATGCTGGATTTTGCGGTGCAACCGCCCCTTGGGCTTCTCAGCTTTTCTTGTCGGTAATCGTGTGATCTGAGCCTGGATCGCTTGAATCAGGTCCTCTCGGCCGATCGATTGAAGGCCCTGGATAACTTCAGGCATGGTGAGATAGTCGTAACGCGCTTGAATCTTGATGTTGTCAACCATTTTCGGGGTGACTTCGTTGTGCTGAAAGGTGGTGAAACGGTGTAGTCTCTTCGCGATTAGCAGGCCGATCATCGTACGGACGCACTTTTCGCATCGAGAACAATTTGCTTCGTGGGGAGAGGAGGTCCACCAACCGTGGCAAACTTGCAGCGTGTTGAAAGCAGGTTCCCATTCGGCGATCATTCGAATTTTGTCTAATCGGGCAACCTGAGCTTGCATGTGACTGACTTGCACGGCTGCGGTTGAATATTGGATGTCGAGCAATGGATGGGATCCGTGCGGGACTTGCGTTGTGCCTTGCTCTCCTACCGACCCGATCAGAGCGTTGCTGAGGTAGCTAGGTGATGCGATAAGTGGGGCGAGGAATGCTCCGCTGTGTGCGGCATAATAAAAGGCCCCTCGAAACGGATGGAGTTGTCGGATGTTTGTATCGAGCCGGATGACATCGAAACCGATTTGGTTGCCTAGTTTTTCGAGTCGTTTCGCCTGTGCTTCATAACGGGCACGCATAAATGACGACTCGTTGCCATGAGGGCGATCGAGGAAACTGAATCCAAACGCATAGAGAACTGTCTGAATTGAATTTGGATGCTGAAGGGGGAAACGACGTCGGTTTTCGGCAAGCATTGCCAATGCATCGACGCCGCCTGACATAAGTGCCACCGTGCGACGTTGACTTTCAGGTTTGCTGTACCGCAGACCTTGCGTCGGTTCGATTTCTATGTTGCCGCAGCGCTGGTACCATGAATTGAGTAATTTGGACGCTTGACGAAGTCCATTAGCAAGTTTTTCATCGAGTGTTCCATCAATTTGAACTCGACGCTCGCCTTCCCAAACTGCAATGGGTAGGCCTGGCAGAACAAATGCTTCGGGTAACGCTTCGAGGTGTGCAGCGAGAGGGGGACCCGCTTCGTAGTAAATCTCGACGGGTGGTAAATAACAGTCCTCGTACACGAATCTCGCCTCGATGCGAGCTCGATCCCCTCTCGTCTGCCGCTTGATGTTTTCGATTCGCACTTTTGATCAACCTTCCGGATATGCAGGATAGGGTCTCGGAAAGATTCGATCTTGCCGGTTTCTGCGTTCGATCGCCTACGCCTGGCCAATGGAATTTCGGCGATCTTGTGGGAAAAAGTTGGGCTGTTTACACCAAGGCTGAAAACCTGAATTTGTCATTGGTGTTGGCAAGTGGGGGTCGAATGGACTTGCTGCTTAACCTGCTTCATGCAGACCTGCGTGGGCGAAAATGCCGCGGCGTTAGGCCGACATCGGGGGATGGCGAGGCCGTGTTTGGGGGGGCTGCCCCAGGTTCTGCATTGGTTGAGTATCGTTGGGTCGATCGATCCCCTGCGATGATGGAACGATCTGTGGGGCGGTTGGATTTAAGCCTTGTTCTGTCCACTTCAGCTGACTTCTTCGGGTTCGTGCTCGGATCGCATTGTTAGTTTTCCAGCTTTCTCGCGTCACATAGTCACGGCGATGAAACAGATGAACGGCCACCGCCCGATGGCGAATTTGTTTACCATAGATACCGGAGTTTACTAAGCGTTCACCCAGTTCGCGGTCCAAGCCACCGTACTTCATCTCTTCATTGAAACCGTTGATCTTCACGACGTCCGCCCGCCAAGCGGAAACGTTGTGTCCATTAAAGGTCGGGCGCGTTGGTGTAATCTGATCCATGTATCTGGCAATCTGCTCGTTTCGAGTCAGTCGAAGCAGCTTGCGGTTCCAGCCAAGACCACGATGGCGCAACCAATTTCCGTCGAAAGCATCACCGGTTTGGATCGACTCTTGATTGATCCGTTGACTGAGTTGTTTTGGCAAACGAACCACGCCACCTGAGAGAAATCGGCCCGGTTCCGCGAGAGCGACATGTTTTGCCAGAAAATCTTGCCGGGGCAAACAATCGCCGTCCGTAAACAGCAGATACGGACAACTTGCTTTCCTTATGGCCTGGTTCAGTATCTGGCACTTACGAAATCCTCGGTCCTCCTGCCAGATGTGATGGATTGTCAGCGGGCAACGGGCACGTAATCGATCAATGGTTTCATGCGTCCTCTCATCGGATCCGTCGTCCGCAATCACGAGTTCGAAGTGGCGGTAGGTTTGAATTTCGTACCCCCAAATTACCCGCTCAAGCCAAGCGGGATGGTTGTACGTTGTAATAATGACGGAAACTTTCATGATGTCTCCATGGCGTCAGCGAGACCAGTCGAAAAACGAAGCGATAGCCCAGGTTAACTAGCCAGGGGGAGGTCCATCGTGCGGCTCGTTTGGATACCGATGATCTCCCGAGTCTGCTCGGCCGTGGCAAGCTCACGTCCGGCTGCACAGGCGAGCTTGGCAACACGCTCAATTAAACCTGCGTTCGTTGCCAGTTTTTTCGTTTCCCAGTCGTAATAAATGGCATCTTCTAATCCGACTCGTGCGTGCCCCCCCATGGTGACAGCTAACGAGTTGATGAAGAATTGAAACCGTCCGATACCGGTCGCGGCCCAGGTTGTTCCTTTGGGAAGTGCTCGAACTACGGTGCAAAGGTTTTCAGCGGTGGCACTCAATGTGCCAAGAGATCCCAGCAGGATATTGGCGTAGAACGGAGGGTCGATGAAACCCTTTCGAATTAAGTAATGTGCGTAATCGACCATGCCCAGATCGAAGATTTCCATCTCGGGAATGATTCCTCGTTGTTTCATCGCACTCGCTAATTGTTGCACCATCTGAGGGTCGTTGATCGAAGCCTGTTTGGGGAAGTTTAGCGATCCAAGCGTGAGGGAACCCAAATCAGGAACCAGTTGTAGCACTTCACTCCGTTGCCAGAACTCACCATACACACGGCCGCTGCATGACCCTGAAATCAATAATTCAGGACACTCATCACGCACACCGTAGAAAATCTCACCGTAGATTTCCTTCGTATAGGTGGGGGTCTCGTCAAGATCTCTCGCATGAAGATGAAGGATTGTGGCGCCAGCATCACGGCAACGTTTGGCATCCGCAATGATTTCTTTTGGCGAAATGGGCACATGCGGTGTGTCCTTCTTCATCGGAATCATTCCAGTAATCGCGGCGTTGATAATGAGTGGTTCCATGCTTGATCCTTTGCTCGATGAAAGGTAGGCGGAAGTGGGATGTAGGGAGAGCTGCCTTAGGCTGCTTCGCCTTGGGGTTTGGCCGGAGTACAGGCTCCAAGCAGTTTGACAAGCCGCGGATGTAATTCAAAATTTCCAGCGGTTAGATACATGCCCGCAATTGCTGCATAGCTTCGGGCAACAAACGGTGTCGTGTAAGCGGTACCTTCTCCCGTAGGTTGCGAGAGGTTTGGATAAGGGTTCGCTTCCCAGACCACAAGTTTTCCGTCCGGGGTGTAACTGTAATCAAAGGCCACTAAATCAAGTTGAAGTGCACGTCGCACTGCCTGTAGCGTTTCGTGATTGGGATCGGGTTGCTCTAGGTAAGCGATTTCTTCTGATTGGGTCGAACGGTTATGGATACGCTGTGCTGCGTGGACTTCCCAATGGCGAGAAACGATTAAGTGTCGAGGAACGCCGTAATCTCCCGCGGCGACGTAACGATATTTGCGATAGTGACCATCTCCTGGATCACGCACATCGATGAATTCAGCGGCGGCTGGACAAGCAAACTGGTCCCAAGGAACTCTCGCCAATTCAGTTCGGTTATGGACGAGGCATGTGGGAGCCGAATGCTTGCGGTCTTCGCGGATGATCAATGGAAAGCGAAGGTCTTGCGAGCGTTCGGTAAAACCTCTCGGATCGCTCACGCGGATTGCACGGGGCACGCGCACCTCAAGTTTTGAGATGATTCGTGCTCCCGATGTTTTGGTTGCGCGCGAAAGATTTTGAACTGGATTAATAATTGCTATGCCGCGTTGCTCACATTGCTGTTGAAGCTGCTGTAAGCGTTTCCATGATCCTCTCGGCATCCAGTCTTCCGCCGGATCCTGAAGCCAGGGTGCGCAAACCAGATAACGCGACCAGTCGATTCCGTAAAAAGGCAGGAGTCGTGGTTCGAACAAGGCACGTACGGAAGGCACTTCTGATTCAAGCCAGTTCAGTAGATAGTCATGGAAATGAGGATTTCTGGCGCTGTGGCGGAGAATTAGGAATCGGCGATCTGTGCTGCGATGTCGTCGATTTCGCAAGGCATCAGATACTGCATACGGTCCGTACAGCATTGTTCCCTTGACTCGCATTCTTAATTGGCGCGCTGTCATGTTGGGATTGTCCCTCCCGCTGTAGTCAAGGCGGTCCATTGCGAAGGGCTTGATCGGCTCTCCTGATCAATCTGTTTGGCACGAGGGCTTACCTTTAAGAATTCGTTTAACCGAGATGGAATGTCGAGTCCCGCTCGGTCAAGGTACAACTTGAGTGTTGCAGCCATAGCTCGTTCAATAGGTGGAATCAGGTGTTTGCGACCGGGGGCTGTGGGGATGCCCAGCCCGGGCAATACATTAATCTCCCAGACCACTAACTGTCCTTGTTGATCCAGGCTGTAGTCGTAGGCAAGGAAGTCCAGCCCGAGGCCGCGGCTGACATGTTGCAGCACCTCGTGGTGGGGATCCAGACTGTCAGCGTACGCGATTTCCTCTTGGATCGTCTGTTCATTGAGGACCCGGGACCCGCTGCGGACTTCCCAGTGCTTTGAGATTTGCAGTGTATGAGCCACTCCGGTCGCGCCAATCGACATGTAGCGATACTTTCTTACCAGCCCGTCAGTCGGGCTACGCACATCAATGAATTCGACCGCGATTGGCTCAGCAAACTTTTCCAGAGGGATCTTTTGGACGTCTTCCGGTTGTCGCACTAAGAAGACGGGACTCCATCCGCCGTGTGCTAAATCTTCACGGACTAACAGGGGGGGATTCAGCCCTTGCAAGTCTCGTTGAAAGCCCGCGATGTCCGTGATCCGATGGGACCAAGGTGTACGAACACCCAGATGAGCGATCTTTCGTCCACAGTCGTGCTTCGATGTGCTCAATAAATGTTCGGGGCGATTGATAACAGGCACACCGTGGGAATCGGCTGTTGCGGTCAACGCGATCGCTTGCTGACGAACGCGACGTGAACGGTACAGCAGCGTATCGGGTACCCAGGGAACGACAAGTGAGTACTTCGACGAATCTCGAAGGTTGCAAGGCAACAGGCGTAGCTCCAACGCCTCACGCACTTCTGGAAAACATTGGGCTGTCCAAGTCAAAAATGACTTGTAATAACTGGGGAGTCCGCTTTGATGACGTACGATGGCGATTTTTCGATCGGATCGAACGTAACGCCGATTGCGGAGAAAGTCCCGAGTTGGCACCGTTAGCCTTCGTAAGCCGTTTTCCAACGGTTTCGTCAGCTTTGACAGGGGCGAACAACGTTCAGTGCTGTAAGGTTTTTTTGCACTCACGAGAATTCCGTTTCGTGATCAGATCTCGCTGTTGAGGAAATATTTTCTTCGATGTTTCGTTCCTTGCGAACTTAAGCAGTTTTTTGCAACCAGTCGCTGCAAAACGTATAAATCGCTACTTGGAACTCCTCTCCCGGAAATCTCGCGTCATTGCTGGCTCTGCCTAGAATCTCCCAGCCCCGGCGGCGAAGCAGTCGGACCATTCCTGGTGAAGCTTGTCGGACCGCATGTTGAGCTCCTTGTGAAAAGGCGGCTTCATCCTGGACATCGAGGATTCTTTTGCCGAGCCCTTCTCCCTGCATTGATGGGCATACGACAACTCGGTCTGGAGAAGCAACGGGACCAGGCAGCTTCACACCATGGCGTTGGTACTCTTCGGCCTGATGAACGTCGTCCAGGCTCGCGTGTATACTCAACCGTCCGGCAGCAACAATCTGCGCGTCGCGATTTCGAATTACCCAATGTTGGCAGTGGCTGTCAATCGGATCTCGCCAACCTTCCGCGCCGAAAGCATCAGCACTGAGTTTGCCAGTGGCGTTCCAGACGCGGGCACGAAACTGACAGATTTGTGCGATTGACGGTGAATCAGAAACTTCGTCTAGTTTGAGGAAACTCTGGCTCATAGATCGTCCACTTTCGATCTCGCAATAGCGGGATAGTGACCCTCGAACAGATTCGCGGAGAGTAGGTCGGCAACTGGATCCGGTCAAGAGCGATGTGATTCAGCCGCCGAGGGTCCGCCTGATCGTTGGTAAAGGGGGACGGAACCGGGCTGTCGGTGGATTGGGGGATGCTGGATTGGGGGATGCTGGATTGGGCGAATGCCTGCGCTTTTCCTGTCGTCCGTCATAGCCCATGCTCGGACTGACGCTCCGGTGGAAATTTGATTTGCAAAGTCGACTGAATTTGGGCGAGCCAACCTGGCTGCTTCCCCTGTCTGATTGTGTCACCCAGATTGTGTCGCCTCGCATGATTTCTTCACGGTTGAGTCTGAACCAAAAGGCGAACCGGGCTGATCAGGGTGATTCTTGGCAATCGGTAAGGTTTGTCAATTCACTTTGAGTCGCTGAAAACGGGGGATGGGTTGAACCGCAATGCAGGTCACCGTCGATGCGCATCAAGGATAGGTGAACTCACGGAGATTTTTCCAAGAGTTGCTCGTAGAAAATGGTCGCTGCCTGCCGTGGCTGATTGAGCCTAAGCGGCAGGCCTTGTTCTTTCAGCTCGCGGCCGGACATCTCTTGGGAATCTTTCATGTCGGGGTTGCTCACGAGGTATTGCCTATCCGGTTCCAGTCCGCGAAGTTTGAAGGTCATTGAGACGACATTGCTTTTGGGGCGCCGGAAAGCCTGTATTACTCCTTTTTTATTTTCCGGTTTATGGAACTGCCAAGCCATCCAGACTTCGTTGCTGTTGCTGTATGTGGTAAGCGGATAGAAGTCGCCATCGTAGTATTGGGAAACCTGGCGCCACTCGCCTAGCATGCTTCGGTGAAAATCAAAGTTAATGTCGGTGCGGCGCAGGTCCCAAACCGACACAATGGCGGGTGCCATTTGACTGCGAAATGTGTAGGTGTCGACCGCATTGGTTCCGGTGCCGAAGTAAGGAATCCAATGCGCCATGCCGTACGTCAGTGACTGCATAGCCGTGGGCTCGTAAGCGTAGTCGCTTCGCCAGAGAGGCACCGATCTGCGTAACGATTCGAGCTCGTTTCGGCTTCCGCCGCCAGAGCAGAGGTCGGTGCGCATTTTGGGATTTCGACGGCGCAGTTCATCCCAATATCTCAGATAGCCCTCGACGTGGCGAATCTCACTGATGCCCTGACGCTCCTCCGTATCCTTCGCTCGCCAGTAAGCTAGCGGTGCAATCCCATCGTGCCGGTAAAGGTCAACTCCCTGCTGCTTGATCTGGTGATCGATTGTATCCGTAAGCCACTTGACGGCCTCTGGATTACCAAGGTCGAAAAGCCTGAAACTCTGGCCTGCGTACGGTGGTGGCTGGGGACCGTCCATACGAACCCAGCAAGATAGCGTGAAGTTATCCGAAGCGACGTTCTTAATTTTGACGCCGTAGTTGTTGTCGAATCGAAGTGCGCGGTCGGTGTTTTTTCCGCTTGCGCCCGAGACGTAAACGGGGCCGCCTTTTCCGATTCGCTCGGCGACCGTTCCGCTGCCGGAATCTTCCAGCGTACCGTCGAGTGCGAAGTGACTCACAGGAGCGACAGTCTCCGTTCTTCGAAATAAGGCTGCAATCTCTTCACGGCCCAATGCGACGTCATAGACTCTTGCATCATCGATGTCCCCTGAGATCCCACGCGTTTGATACTGGCGTCCCACTCCCCAGGAGTCGTTCGCATTGAGTTTGCGCGTATTGGTCGAGGTGGCATGCCCATCGAGCTTTCCGTCAATGTAAATCCGAAGATCACTTAAGTTGCGTTGTTTGTCGACGGCACGTGTCGCTGTCACGAGGTGCCAATTGCCATCTGCCAAGGACGTTCGCCCAACAACCGTGTCGTTGTCTGGACCGATGCCAAAGGCGGCGACGTTTTCGATCATCGTCAATCCAGAATCGTCGACATGGCCATTGATTTCTCCTTGGAAAAGCGCATGTCCGGTCCACCAGAAAATGCCGCCACGTCGAAGTAGCCACTCTGGATGGTCGCGAAAGATCGCCGTACCTGGGGTCACCACTTCCGGTGTGAACCAGAGGATCATCTTGCTGTCGTTCTGATGGAGGTAATTGGAGATGGGGCGAAGCCCGCGTGGGAAGCGAACCGGGTCGGGACGCCAGGTGCCAACGTCAAGCCAATAATCCGAAAACTCGTACCACCCGGCATCGATCCACCAGTAGTCCGGCATGATGCCTTCTTCCTGATAGCGCTTGAGAAACTCCAATTGATTCTGCTCTGTGCCGGTCGAGACCTCGATATACTGGGCGGATGCCCCGGCCGCGTGTTGTGGCGGATGAGGGATGCCGTCGACCTTCGGAAGGTTGTGAGCAATCATCCAACGGCGCCATAGATTCTGCGCGCGAATCCAATCATCGCCATTCCAAAACAGCAACGCGATCATGGGACTTCGCACTTCTTCTCCGGGTAACAAGCGAAAGTGTACCTCTTCCTGCCCGGCGCTAATGTGCAGGCTGCGTGCCTTGTCGCGCTGAAGCGTTGCGGCCCACTGGCCAGGCCACCCTACCGCCATGACGACACCACCGCCTGGAAATTCGATGTTCCAAAATGGCAGGTCGTGGCTGGCGGGTAGGCCAGCCTTCGAACTCAATCGTTTTTCGGAATTGGGGTTCAGGCGCGTTTCGCGAGGCGCGTAATCGGTGCCCTCGATGGAAACTAACGAGTGGGTTGCGCCACTTGCGTGATGTAAAATGAACTCGCCTTCGTTGCGGCGCTCAAATGTCGTGTCGATCGGAAAGATGTCCTCGATCAGCGGCGTCGGTTGGTTACTCGTGTTTTTTAGGAAGAGTTTCCATTCAACGACTGGAAAGTCGTGGTATTCGACACCCACGCAACGTACTTGAAGACCCGTTTTAGGGTCGGTGTAGGTCAAGGTGTGTTCCTGGCGGTTGGCATCGAGTTGCTTCTGGACGCGTTGTAGGTCCCAGTGCTTTAAGAATTTACTAGAGTGCCGGCCGCCGTATACAAATGAAAACGGGGCCTCGGGGCTGTAGGCTGAACGTAGCGGACCGATCGGCAACTCACCGAGCTTGACCGTCTCGCCGTTGACCATGGTGACTCGGGCATTCGCCCAGTCCGCTTGATTGAAGTTTACACGTTGGACGATGCCTTCGGGGCGTCCCTCCAGTTGCAATGTGAATTGAGATGCGCCGTTGATGTCGGCTTTGATCGGTACACCCGGCATTCCCTCGGACATTACCTGTGAGTGAAAGGCTTCACGGTCACCGATTTGGACCGATCCCAGAACGCGTCCGCGACCGGCGTTTGAATAGAAACTGGTGACACGATTGCTGTCGACGCCGAATACGGCTTCAAAACTTTCGGCGGCCGCTGGCAAATGCACTTCAATTTTTCCGGCGCTTGCGCAGTGAAGACCTCCGCTGTATGTTGTGTTCGCGATCTTTAATGGAAGGGCACCCGTCTCGACGTAATATACACGCGTCGTAACGGAATTCTTCCTCATCGGTGCGCCGAGAGATCGATCGATTAGGTAGGCTTGTGGTCGTTGTTTTTCTGGGATCCCCTTGAACTTTGCCCCGATCCAGCATCGAGCTTCTTGCTGTTCTACGGGGTGAGCGGCAGCGAGGGGCGGGGGATCCGTCGGAAAGGAAAGAAACAGAAGAACGAAAATCGGCGTGTTACGCATTTCGTGTACCTCCTTCGCAATTTCAATTGCCATTTCTTACGGATCGACAGGGCTATTGTAAAGCCGATGATGACGAATATCGAGTCACCCTCGTTCTGATCCTCGCACGGCCACTCGTGAACTTGAAGGTGTCCTATGAGGATTTTGGTCAGAAAAGCAGTCATCCGGAAGCAGCGTTTAGGCCGAAGTGCTCGTCCTTCTGCCGCGATGCTGCTACCACCGTTCAGCGGTTGATGGACTTTGCCCTCCAGACGACTTCGAGTGGAAAGATTCGCCAGCGATTACCGGTAGGATGAATCCGAAAGTTCACCATCTCGGCATCGATGAAAGCTCCAAATGCGATGAAACCGATTCGCCGAAAAATTCCGTCGTGGGTGCTCAGTGGGTTATGCGGCGCGCGACCAGTCTCTGCCGAACCAACATGAGGGTGGGGTTGCCACTTCTTGTGCGACGCATTCGGGTAGTTTCAATCCGCTGCGGTTGTAATAAAGATTCAGCGTCAACGCAAAAGCACGTTCGGCAATCGTCTGCAAATAAGGTCGATGTTGGCTTGGTTTTGGGTATGCCAGACCAGGCATGACATTCGCTTCCCATACAATCAATTCACCGTCTTTTCCGTAACTGTAGTCAAAGGCGACAAAATCGAGTCCCAGCGCTTTGCGGGCTGCCTGGAGTCGTTCATGGTTTGGATCGGGTGCTCGGATGAAGGCGAGTTCTTCCTGTTCGATTCGAGTGTCGCGAATCGCATTTCGTCCCCGCACTTCCCACTCTTTGGAGCAATGTAAGTTCATCGCCATGCCCAAATCTCCAGCGGCAAAGTATCGGTAGCGACGGGAAAAACCATCCTGTGAGTCCCGCACGTCAATGAACTCAACGGCGATTGGGTGCTCAAACTGATGGAGTGGAACTTCAAGGAGTTCACGCAAATCTTTCACCAGGTAAATTGGCAGGCGCCCTGCATGTGCCCGGTCTTCGCGAATCAGTAGGGGGAATTCTAGTTCCGCCTTGTGTAAGCATCGCTCGGGGTGACGGATGTCGTTGATCGGCGTTGCCCGGGGCGTTCGGATTCCGACGCTTCGCACGAATTCTGCGCCCGTCGATTTGGCCGTTCGCAATAGGTGGTCAACCGGGTTGATGACGGCGATTCCTCGTTGCCGACAAGCTTCCTCAATTCGCTTTAAGCGACCGTAAACGATTGGTGATTCGTGCAGCAGTGGATCGGGTAGCCAGGGTACGAGGAGTCGGATTCGGGACCAATCGCGAGGCGAGTAGGGGAGCGAATGTAATGCGAATCGTGAACGCACCGCGGGCTTTTCCGTTTCCAGCCAGCGCACGAATCCGTCGTAGTATTTCGTTAAATGAGCCCGGTGCCGTAGGATTAGGAAGTGCGCATCACCGGCAAGCAAGTGGCGGTTTTGCGACCAGTCTTGACAAGGCGTCGTGATGTAACGTGAGCAGTATCGTAATGACTGTTTCGATTTACGAAGGCTTTCGCGTAAGCTAATCATCTCACGTTTCTTTCTCTCTCCAAGCTGTTTGTAGAGATCGTGGTGACGTTGTTTTAGGCGGCAGGCTTGTTTGAGATTCTGGCCTGACATGTATCAGTAAGTCGGAGGGAAATCTCGTTTTCCAGGCTGGCCACATCACGAGTGCTCTCGCCGACCATGACGATCATCATCTTGCCGTGTTTTAGCAGCCCCACGTTGTAGGGTATGAATCCGACCCTGCGTTGGCCGTCGAAGAGAAGGTCGTCGCATGACCGCTGTAAGGCGGTGAATGACGATAAAGACGTGGGCATCGTCAATGATCGGAAGGTGTGCCAGCGAGAAATCTTATGATGATTTAATTGAGCGTTTAACCGATTGAAAAGATGAGCAGGGTAGGTGGCTCCATTGAAACGTGGATTCAGCTCGGCAAAAAAGAAGTTGCGTTCATTCGTCCCGGGCATGATGTATTCGCAGAAATCAAAACCTAGATAGCCCGTAGCGCCCTGATCTCGTAGCCACTCGCAACTACTCTTAGCTGTGGCAATCATAGGATGAATGAATTTCGCTTGGCTAGGATAGCTATTGCCACGGTGATGGATCCTCTCATCTAAAATTTGATCGCTGATCGATACGCAAAAGATTTGACGGTCTCGCGGGTCGATGAACATGCCAATGTTGGGCGATACGACAACATCATAATAGGGTTCGACCAGGTAGAAATCCGTGTGTCGCTGTCTGTCGATTGTACTTAGGCATTTGCGTAGTTCACCACGATCGCCGACAACGAATACCGAGGAGCCTGATGCGCCGAGGGCGCCACGAATGATTACGCCTCCTGTCACGCCGAAGTATTTGTGGGCAGCTCGCGCTAAAGGTAACATTCGAGTGTCTTCCGTCGCATCGCTGCGATTTACCATGACCGATTCACCCGGTGGTAATTCCAATCCGCAATCCTCTGCGTGTTGTCGGAATTGATGCTTGTCATACAGATTGATGTGACTTGGAAGCCGATTAATGAATCGCACGCGGCGACCGAAATTAGTGCTCAGGCTAGATATTAAGGGTGCGTCGAAATGACTAGCGGCAAAATGGTTCAGCCAGACTTCATCGCTTTCGGTTAGTTGGCTGGGGAATCGTCTGGCGGATGATAGCCAGCTCTCCAATCGCGCCGTCATGGGCACGCTAGCGGTTGTTGGTGTTGAATTTGGTAACGGCAAAACATTGCTCGGATCGGGGCCAATGCTTAGCTTGTTCAGGAATCGTAGGTAGTCTTGCGGTGCTTGGTGGTTCAGGAAGACTACGTCCTCGTGCCCTGCCAGGAGCAATGCTCGTTCGCTGTACTTATCAACACCTGGCACGTGGCTCGTCAACTGATCAAAACCAGGCATGGAAGCTATGCAATGCAGAAACAGCTGACATGGGAACTCAATCGGGAGCCCCTGTTGAGGAGCCACTGGGTCAGCGCTTCGATTCGGCGTGACCGATTGCATGATTTTGTCTCTCCGAGTGCGGACGCAGAGCGATAGACGCAGAGGATCCAACAAGCGTCTGTTGGGGTCAACCCCGATTCGAGGGATCTAACGGTGCGGGTTGTCGCCTTTCAGCAGCTGTCTGGAACGGGAGCAAATTGCTTTTTGTCGAGCCTTGTCGCCGCAAGCAGTCCGCGGTCAGTAAGGATAGGGTTCCAGAGCAAGGGCGATGCGGTTTGTGAAATGGGGATCCGTTCTGGATGAACATCAAAAAAGATCGCTTCGCCGTACACTCCCGCGTTGGCTGAATGCATGGCCGTTTTGGATGCGGTGGAACGCGATTCGAGACAAAGCAGCGACCCATTTCGCGGCAGTTTTTTTGAAGCCGGTTTGACTAGCCTGTTCTCGGATTGGTTCGGCTGTCGGAGCGGTCTATTTCAGCGCGGTCGAAATTGCTCTTTCCGTGGTTTTGTCGGTGCCAGCCTTCCTCGGGGCTGATTGTGAGGACCTGCAGCATCTGCAGTGGTTTCGTGCCTACTGTTTCGAAGCGGTAGGGGAAACCTTGCGGTGTCATGATGCCTTGGTGGGGACCAAATTCGCCAATCACACGGTCGTGTGTCGTTAAAAAACGTACGCGACCACTTAGTACAAACCAGAATCCATCGACGGTGTCATGGTGGTGGAGCTGCTCGGAGATGCCCTTGGGGATGGTATGGACTGATCCGCGCATTCTCGGATTGCGGCAAAGTTTCGCGATGTGCTTCTTTGATTGGATCGTTTCAGGAGCCGTGTACTCAAATGTTTGCGCAGCTTCCTTTTCCGCCTCCAGCTTCATGAAGTAGTGGTCAATCCGTTTCAGGAGTGGGCGGATCTTTCGGTAGGCAAGGCGTGCCAAATTGTGGAATGACATTACTTCTCTTTTTGTCGTACCTGTGTAGTCGTGAATCGATTGGGACGAATTTTGGTTTAAGTGACTGAGGTTGCTGAGCAGGTCAACGTGCGTTTTTATTTCTGACAAAAGGATGCTTGTCCCGTTCTTGCTCTGCTGGAGGGCAGCGATAAAGCCGATTGATCCATCTCGTTGCATGTGTACCGAGCAGGCATACCAGCCCCAGCCGGGTGATCCATTCGAACGGTTTCAAGGTCAGGTAGGCCAAACTGGCAGTGCTTTGGCACCGGATTCTGCGAGCTAGAAATGGTCCAAGCCGATTGTAAACGCAACGCAGGCAGCGATGGATGGGCGGGCAGCTTGCTTGGAGTGAAAGTTCACCCGCCTTGAGGGTTGCTAATTGATGGTTGACGAATGTGGTTTTTCCGTTTGCACGATGCACAGGTCGTGACTTCACCAATTGAGGTGGCCCAAGTGCTGCGGCACTCGCGACATAGCAGTCCCCAGGGTCCTGGACTGGCAGCTTGGAGTACTCTGCCAGCGAAAGAATGACGGACATGCGGCAAGCGGCAATAAAGCCGCTCAACCAGGTGGTCCAGCCCATCAGTTCAATCATCCGAAATCGACTGGTTGTCGAGTAAAGCATTGAGATGCGAAGTGACATCGCCAGGTAGCCCAGCATGCACCAGGAGGTCGAAAACAGGAGGGAGAAGAGCAGGATGCCAAAAGGGATTTCGAGCGGCCCAGTGATAAGTTCTCGCTGAAATATTTCCCAGAACTGTGCTGGGGTGGGGGCGTTTGTAGCAGCTTGGTAGGCGCCTTTTAGCCATGCCAGTATCGCTAGGGGGATCAACAGCGCTGTCACGTAGACCCAGTTGATGCGCAGGTGCTTTAGAATCCAAAGTAGGGCCTTGAGGAATACCCAGCACGCAGCGATTCCAACTGCCGATCCGATTCCATAGAGAAAGATACCGAAGATCCCGTTGCCCTCGCCAAGCGTGAGGCCAAAGATGAGCGCATACCAACAGGATACCGGAACTCCGCTGTAAACCCCGAAGCGGACAATTCGGATGGAGGCAAATTTACTCTCGTGGAAAATGACGAGCGCGAGGCAGATCATAGGGATCGCGAGAAAGGGGAGTACCGGCCAACCGCAAGAAAAGCTCAGCACAAAGCCTAATTTGTCGGACAATGCGCCGCTTTGCCAGCGCGGTGGGGCCCAGTGCCAGTTTGGGTCAATTGTGATCAGATGGCAGATCAGAGGCAGCGCGACGCCAACGTAAAATGTGGCCAGCCGGACTGGCCACCGCAACGGGCTCGTCAGCGACCTGCGAATTCGTTTCCAGCGTGAATCAGAAGCCAGTTCAGGGGTGTCGGTGGCGTCGCAGGGGGAAGCTTTCGCAAGCTGGGAGCTTTCAGGCGATCCGGGGGGGGCTGGTGAAAACTTGGGATCTATCATTCTGTTTGAATATGGTGCCGGAAGCGATCGTCCATCGGTGCCCGTGACAGTCACTTTTGATTGTAATTCGTGCAAAAGCGTCATCCGGTCGATTTACTGAAAAGGCCGTTGTCAGGATTCAATTGGGGCTCTCTCTAACTAACGAGTTCTTGAATCCTCCATGAGTTTAGCCGGTCAGTGCCAAATGACGGGCATGCTGACTGGTTTTCATGGATAACTAGCTGCCGCGTGAAAATTGAGGTCTTGCGAATTCTCTTTCAGGCCCATTCAGCCAAATTCGCGCTGTTAAGAGTTCTTTACGTGAGGATTGGCTGGAGTCAAGGTTCTTTTGCCTGTTTCGTGCGACAAGGTTGTTGTCAGTCTCGGAAGTGCGGCTTTGGGGTGGCGAATCGCCGATTGGCTCTTGCCTGGTGTTGGCATCCGATTTGTGGCAGGTTGGCCGGTGTCTTGGTAAGGTGTGCGAACGTGCTTTCCGGGAAGGGTGCCTTCGGGATCGAGGGTTTTCCCAGGACGTCCGTGATCACCTCACGTGGCATACTCGCTACTCGAGTTGGTTGGCTGGTGAGTGTGATGGATGGACATCGGTGATAGGCAAGAGTGGCAACTCGTATATAACGCGAATCCTAAACCTTCTTGGGTAACGTTTGTCAAAACAATGTGATCAGGCCTCCCTTCCGGATTGGGTCTGATTTCCGAATTCGGTAAGCAAATTGGGGTCAATATGATTTTTCGGAATCGACAGCGGTTTGGTCAGAGACGACAGCGTCAAAACAGCCTTCAGTTGGAAACTCTGGAAAATCGAGTTGTGCTAGATAGCACGGTGGTCTTCAACGAGGTCATGTATAACCCGGTCGGTGAAACAGATGGTCAAACCGAGTGGATTGAATTATTCAATCAACTCAAGGTGGACATGGATATATCTGAGTGGGTTTTGACAGGAGGGGTCGATTACACCTTTCCTGATGGCACGATCGTGCCGGGCCGTGGTCATCTTGTCGTGGCTGCAAACCCGACTGCGTTGCAAGAAGCCGGCGATTTTCAAGGGGCATTTGGACCTTGGAAGGGTCAGCTAAGCAACTCGGGCGAATCGTTGCAGCTTTTCAATAACGACAATCGTTTGATGAATCGAGTTGATTACGAACACTCCAATGGCTGGCCCAACGCAGCGGATGGTACGGGTTCGTCCTTGTCAAAAGCGGATCAATTCGCCGGCAGTCACTTGGTTGAAAGTTGGACTTTCAGTCAGCAAGTCGGTGGCACGCCGGGTTTTGATAACTTTATTGCTCCAGGGGCCTATCGTGCGACAAACGTGATCGGCGAAGGCGTTCCGGTGACGGTTCATGTTCCGGCGAGTGACGCGCTGGGATTAAGCTGGACGCAAGCGAATTTTGATGATGGTAGTTGGACGACGGGTAACCTGGGGGTCGGGCACGATAGCAGTCGCAAACCGAGTTACACAACGTTTTTGGGGCTCGATCTTAATGATCCACCGAAGGGACAGGCAGCTCTTCCGTTTGAGGACGTCACGGGTTCGGTTTATATCCGCCTTCCTTTTCAGTCGGCTGATGCGCAGTTTGATCGTATTCGGCTACAGATGAGGTATGACGACGGTTTCGTTGCGTATCTCAATGGTGTTGAAGTCGCTAGCGCGAATGCTCCGGGCCGTGACGGAGATGCGGGCGAGTTGGCGTGGGATTCCGTGGCAACCGCGTCACATCGAGATCGCGACGCACAGGTCTATGAGACGTTTGACATTACGGCCCAAGCCGATATTTTGAAGGAGGGCGACAACCTATTGGCGATTCATGGAATGAATCAATTGATAACAGGAAATGATAGCCTGTTTGACCTGTTGCTTTCCGGTGATACTTTGTTGATTCCACCTGTCGTCATTCCACTCGAATTCAACGAGTTTGCCGCAGCTGACGCCGAAGAATTCTTTGTGGAAATCTCTGCGGATGGCGATCAAGCCATCGATCTGAAAGGATTGGTGTTAGCCAGCACTGCAGGGAAACGACCGGATTATGTGTTCGGCGATTCGCAGTTGTCGGCGGGTGACCTGTTGGTTGTCACCAGCCAACAGCTGGGCTACACGCCGGATGAGGGTGAACGAATTGTCCTTTATAGCGGCGATCGGACAAACGTAATCGACGCTCGGAGAGTGACGGGGAGATTGCGGGGGCGTTCTGAGAGGCATGAAGGGGAGTGGTTGTATCCTTCCGTAGCGACTCCAGCTGGCGCGAATGCATTTGTTTTCCAAGAGGATGTTGTGATCAATGAGATTATGTACCATCCGCATCCTCAATTAAACGTTCCCGATATGCCGCCGCAATACGATCGCGAAAACATCGTAAGTATGAATGATGAGTGGCGTTACAATGCGTCCGGAATTCGACTCGGTTCCGATTGGGCTCAGCAAGCCTACACGGCTGGCGAAGAGGGTTGGTTGCAAGGTGCGGGACTGTTGGGCGCCGAGACAGCGACGTTAGCATTTCCGATTAATACCGAATTTCCCCGGCCAAGTACCAATGATCCATCATTCGCCACTTATTACTTTCAGGCCGAGTTTGAGTTGACGGCAGATGAGGCTGCCAGCACCGAATTGGTCGAAATGAATCATATGGTGGACGATGGCGCTATCATCTATTTGAATGGCCAAGAAATTAGTCGGTTTAATCTGCCGGCGGAAGTCACGGCCGATACATTTGCTCCTTCCTCGATACGTAATGCTGAACTTGTTGGCCCGACTGCGGTATCCGCCAACTTGCTGAAGGTTGGCAAAAACACGCTTTCCGCAGAAGTCCACGTCCGAAATGCAAATGATAGCGATATCGTCTTCGGTGCCAGTTTGATGCGGGCGACCAAAACTGCTGACCTTATCCCCGGTAGTTCGTTTCGGGAGATCATCGAAGGCGAATGGCTCGAGTTGTACAACAAAGGAGCCACGGCAATCGACTTATCCGGATGGGAAATTGACGGCGGAATCAAATACCAGTTCCCCAGCGGAACGCGAATGCAAGCGGGGGAATACTTGGTCGTCGCCAAGGATGCCGACTACCTCTCTGAGAAGTACAACGACATCCGCATCATTGGAAATTATTCGGGGCGATTAAGTGACCACGATGATCGGATCTTGTTGCTCGACACCAATAAAAATCCGGCGGATGATGTTCACTATTACGAGGGGGGGACGTGGCCGGCCTATCCCGATGGCGGTGGGGTCAGCTTGGAATTAACGAACCCAAACGCGGATAACAGCAAGGGGACGGTCTGGGCTAGCAGCGATGACTCGAGTGAGTCTGAATGGACATCTCACACTTATCGAGATACCGCTCGACTCGATATCTACGGTCGACCATTGTTTGACGAGTTTCTGTTTGGCTTGCTTGGTGCGGGCGAATTTTTGATCGATGACGTCGAGGTTCTCAAGGATCCAGCGGGGCAAGCGATTCCGCTGATGCAAAATGGTACGTTTGATGAAGACGCAATCGGAAGTGCACCCGACAAGTGGCGCCTCATCGGCAATCATAGCGGCGTTGTGGTCACCGATCCGACCGACGCCCAAAATCAGGTTCTGCACGTGACGGCCACCGGTGCGATGGCGTATGTTCATGATCATGCAGAAACCACGTTTGCCAATCGCGAAGATATTGACGACGGCGTCGACTACGAAATATCATTCCGGGCGAAGTGGGTGGCCGGCAGCAGCCAGCTGAATAACCGACTTTGGTTTAACCGACTTTCAAATACCATTCGGCTTGACTTGCCCGAACGCTCTGGTTCGCCGGGGGTTCAAAATACGAGCTTTGAAGCGAACGTCGGTCCAGTCTATGCCGACTTGCAGCATCATCCGGTTACGCCGGCGGAAAACCAAGAAGTCACGGTACAAGTCAGTGCTGCGGATGTCGATGATGTCGCGTCAGTCAAGCTGTTTTGGCGCAAAGACGGCGAAAATTGGAACACCGTCGAGATGGAAGTCGGCGCGGAACAACGCTCACTCAATCCGATGTACTCGGCCGTCATTCCTGGACATTCAAGCGGAGATATCATTCAGTTTTATGTCGAAGCTCGCGACGGCCAGGACGCAGCTTCCATGTATCCGGCCAGCGGGCCAGAATCGCGAGCTTTGTTCCAAGTCGACGATGGTCGAGGACCCATGACAGAGATCGATCGTTTTCGAATGATCATGATGGAACTCGATAACAAAGACATGTTTCGCAGTTACAACTTGATGAGTAATGCGGTCCGCGGAATCACCCTCGTTCACAATGACACGGTATTTTACGACGTCGGCGCACGCATGATCGGAAGCCGATTTATTCGACCTAACAGCGGGTATAAGATTCGACTGAGTCCAGAACAGCCATTCTATGGGGTGCACGATTCGATTCGTTTCGATATTGACGGTTTGCGAGAAATTGTGCTCAAGCAAATGTTGAATCGCACGGGCGGATCGAAGGCAAGTCAATACGACGATATTGGCTATTTGCTGAGTGCGAATCGTGCTCACAGTCACGAGTTCTTATTGCAATTAGCTCGTTATGAAAATTTGTATCTCAATGAACAATTCGAAGATGGTAGTGACGGAACAAAGTTTGAGATGGATGATGTGACGGTTCCGAACGGTGGTGGCTTTGAGCGTTTAAAGACGGGAACCGATGTGAATACCGGTCAGGATATCGGTGGTACCGGGACGAGTTTGCAAGATCAGCGTGATAACCCGGAGTTCTACCGAGGCCACTTGTTGATTAAGAGTAATCGCGCCAAGGATGACTATCAGGCGATGGTTCGATTAGCTCAAGCGATTCACACGAACGGAATGGAATTATTCGAGCGAACCAATGAAGTGATGGATGTGGATCTATGGATGCGGCATTATGCTCATCAATCGTACTTCGGCGCCTGGGATACCTACGGATTTGGCCGACCGAAAAATCTTCGAATGTACGTCCGGCCTGCGGATAATAAGGTGATTCCGCTGATGTGGGATTGTGATCGTTGTCCCATGGATCGTGAGATCAAACAGGGCGTTGGGGTTTCCCGGTTAGACGAGATTCGTGACATTCCTCATAATTTGCGCGTTTATTGGGGGCACATTTATGACTTCATGAACACGTCGTTCACAGAAGAATATACCGCCAAGTGGGCGGCTCACTACGGTGCACTCGCTGCCGGAAGATCGCATGGCGCGGATGGGGACTTCACGGAAGTGGTGGGCAAGGCACGCAATCGTATTCGAGAAGCAACGAGGGATCTCGAACGCGATATTCCGAAAGTTGATTTCAAGATCACCACCAATAACGGCAGGGATCTCCAGGTGGATAGTCCGTCGATCCTGTTGGAGGGAAAAGGCTGGGTCGATATTCGCTCCATGCGTTTGGTCGGAACTGACCAACCTCTCAAAAATGTGTTTTGGCCGGAAAGTGATTCGTGGCAGGTCGAAATTCCCTTGGCGACCGGTGCCAATCCGATCGCGATCGAAGCGATTGATTTTCGAGGGAATCTCATCTCGGTTGAGAGTATTAACGTGGAAAGCTCCGTGGGGGATCCGATCGGCAACTCGTTGCGGGTGACGGAAGTTCACTACAACCCTTCCAGTCCAACAGCGCGTGAGCTGAGTGAAGGCTACGAGGATTCAGATGATTTTGAGTTCATTGAATTAGCAAATGTTGGTGCAGAAGCAATCTCGTTGTCCGAGGTCAGTTTGTCGAAGGTGACTCGGGATGCCGAGGAACAGGGTGTGAGTTTTCGTTTTGCTGACGGATCCGTTGCCGAACTCTTGCCTGGCGAAACAGTTCTCGTGGTCGAAGACCTCGACGCCTTCCAGTTTCGATTTGGTAATACACTGCCGATCGCCGGCCAGTGGTCGGGAGGGCTGGGTAACGGCGGTGAGATGATTACCGTCGAAAACTCTGGCGTGCTGGTGCAACAGTTTGCTTATGACGACGCTTGGCATCCGACCACGGATGGCCAGGGGCGTTCGTTGCAGATCGTTAACTCCCGCAATGCGGATCTCGGAAGTTGGAGCAATGGTTGGAGTTGGCATCCCAGCAATCAAATGAATGGTTCGCCGGGCGTTGTGGACCCGACGCCAGGGGATTCGAATGGGGATGGCATTTTTAATTCCATCGATCTGATGAGTGCGTTGCAGGCAGGAGAATATGAAGACGGGATTGTCGGGAACTCCACAATGGCGGAAGGTGATTGGGATGGCGATGGAGATTTTACGACGTCTGACTTTGTCTGGGCGTTTCGTTTCGGCTCCTATACGGCCGAAAGGGCAGCCGCCTCGCGATCCATTGAGCAGGAGACACTGGTGGGACTAACGTCCGACTATCTGCAGGGTGATTTGCAGACGACTTCGGATGAACCGAAGTCCAGGTCGCGGCAGCCAGTGATCGATTCCCCATCCGCACTGCAGCAACAGCGAGTGCATCTAGATCACTGGAAAATTGATTCGGTCTTTGATCGTGGAGTGACTGAAGTACAGGCTGATTCTGTCGACCGGGTACTCGGTAAAATTCTCGATGAGGATGACTTGGTTTAGCCCACGTTCGAGTCGCTGAAACTGCGGAAAGGTCGGAGCGGGCCAGCGAAACCATGTGGGGTGCGGTTGACCGCTTTTGAGTTGTCTAGCGAGGACACGCTTGCCGAAGACAGAGCGACCAATCCTGCTTGTTTTTTTCGGCACCGATCACTTGAGTTGTCGTCAAAGAATGACGGCTAGTACTTGGTCAATCGGGGTCTCGGCAAAATGGGCTGGCGTCTATGGGGTACTGACCGTTAAGCGAAGCGGTTTTTTGCTGTTCTGGCTCGGGTCGCTGACTGTTTATTTGGCTCACCCGCCCCTCATGAGAAGTCAGCCGCAATTCGACGATTGAGTCAGTGGATGATAGAGTAGGGTTCGGATGCTCGATTCTCAATGCTTGGGGATAGGATACGCTTGGTATGAATGGCCTCATTTCACTGCTTCGTTGCCTGGTCGTGCTGTTGTGCCTTGGGGGGCACTCTCTCTGTGCTCAAGATTCGCCATCTTCCACCCTGGCGGGTTCATCTCCAAAATCTGAAACGGTGGGGTTTGCCGATCAGATTCAGCCTCTTTTTGCTGCCAAGTGTTATTCCTGCCACGGCGATGAGAAAAGCGAGTCGGGTCTAAAGCTTAATTCTCGGGATGCTGCTTTGCGGGGGGGGGATAACGGAAAGCTGCTGATTGTGGGGAGTGGTGCGAAATCGAGTTTGGTCCAAGTTTTGACAGGAAGCCACGAATCCGTCGAGCAGATGCCCGCTGATGAAGAACCGCTTTCCGCGGAACAGGTAGCGTTAGTTGAAAAGTGGATTGATCAAGGTGCCAAATGGCCGGACGCGATGGCGTACAAGCCGAGCATCCATTGGGCATTCGTTCCTCCGCAGCGTCCCGCGCCGCCAACGGTTACGGAAGGGGAGAAAGTCCGTAACCCGATCGACCAATTCGTATTGGAAAAGCTTGACGAGATGGGCGTAGCCGCTGCGATTCCGGCGAGTAAGGAGGCATTGTTGCGACGTTTGTCACTCGACCTAATTGGTTTGCCTCCGTCGCTGTCAGAGCTTGATGCCTTTCTCAAGGATGACTCGGATAAGGCGAGTTGTCGTCAAGTAGAGCGGTTGTTAGCCTCGAAGCACTTCGGTGAACGCTGGGGGAAACTCTGGCTTGACGCAGCCAGGTATGCCGATTCCGACGGTTTCGAGAAGGATAAGCCTCGATTTGTTTGGGCTTATCGAGACTGGGTCGTGAATGCGTTGAATCAAGACATGCCCTACGATCAATTCGTCATCCGGCAGATTGCGGGTGATCTGATTTTAGAGCGATCTGAGGGTGATCTGGTTGCGACCGGCTTTTTGCGAAATTCGATGCTCAATGAAGAGGGCGGAGTTGATCCAGAACAATTCCGAACTGAGGGATTATTTGATCGGATGGATTGTATCGGGAAGAGCATTTTGGGGCTGACGATCCAATGTGCCCAGTGTCATGACCATAAATTTGATCCTGTTACCCAGAAACAGTATTACCAGCTTTTCTCGTTTCTTAATAACGACCACGAAGCTTCAGGCATCTATTACCCGGTTGATCAGCGAGTGCTGTTGGAGAAAGTGAATCGGGAAATTGAATCGCTGGAAACGCAGCTTAAGCATGCCAATCCTGACTGGCGAGAACAAATGGGCCGTTGGGAAGAGTCTGTCAAAGATGATCAACCCGAATGGACGGTGGTGAAGATCACGAATAAGCCGGGTGACAATGGCGTGCGTTATTATTTTTATGATGATGGATCGCTGCGAGCGGCAAGTTACGCACCTACGCAATGGACGGCCGAGTTCACTGGATCAACGCAGGTTTCTGAGGTGACGGCATTTAAGCTAGAGCAGCTTACCGATCCAAATCTTCCTTGCAGTGGGCCGGGGCGTTCGATCTACGGAATGTCAGCGCTGAGCGAATTTCAAATCAAAGCAAGCGACCCCAATGATTCGACCAAGATCGTGAAAGCTGAATTCTCCAAGGCAACCGCTGATTTTTCTAACGAAGATCGGTTACTTGAGCCAGAATTTCAGTCGGAACGGCGACAAAGCAAGGACGGCGATACGCGGCATTATGGTCCGGTGGAGTTCGCGATTGACGGAGACGCTGATACGGCTTGGGGAATCGATGCGGGGCCAGGTCGGCGCAATGTGCCACGTGAAGCAGTCTTTGTTCTCCAAGAACCGTTTCGTTTTGCCGACGGTATGAAGCTGGAGATCGGACTTCAACAGGCCCATGGGGGTGACAATTCTGACGACAATCAAAATTTCAATTTGGGTAGGTTTCGACTCAGCGTGACGGCAGAACCAAATGCTGGGGCCGATCCTATTCCCGACCATGTACGTAACATTTTTGAAATTCCGGTCGCGGATCGTTCGACTCAACAAGTGAATGAGCTCTTTCGCTATTGGCGGACTACCGTGCCAGGTTTCCAGAAAGTGAACGAACAGATTGAGTCGCTTTGGCGACAGTTTCCTCAGGGGACACCGACGCTGACGCTGGCGGCCCGCACTGGGGAGTCGCCTCACGATCGAATCCGCCCGACCCGCGTGTTCAAGCGGGGGGATTGGCTGCAGCCGACCGACGAGGTGGATTTTGGTGTTCCAGAAATTCTGCATTCGTTGCCTGAAGACGCGGACGGCTCACGGATGACTTTTGCTCGCTGGTTGGTTGATAAGGACTCTCCGACCACAGCCCGTGTGATCGTTAATCGAATCTGGCAAGCCTATTTTGGGATCGGACTGGTTGATTCGCCCGAGGATTTTGGTGTACGGGCTAATCCGCCGAGCCATCCGGACCTATTGGATTGGTTGGCCTGTGAGTTAATGGATTCCGGCTGGCGACTTAAGCACATTCATCGTTTAATTTGCAATTCGGCAACTTATCAGCAGGCGTCGCGGGCAAGCTTGGCGGCGTATCAAGAGGATCCACAAAATCGATGGTTGGCTCGTGGTCCTCGCTTTCGTGTTGATGCCGAAATCGTGCGAGACATCGCCCTTCATGTCAGCGGACTGCTCAACCCGCAAATGGGTGGACGAAGTATTTATCCACCGGCTCCGGAGTTTTTGTTTAATCCGCCCGTCAGTTATGGCCCCAAAGTATGGGATGTTGAAGGCGGTGATCAGAAGTATCGACGAAGTGTCTATATCTTCAAATTCCGTTCGGTTCCCTTCCCAATGTTGCAAACGTTTGACGCGCCGAACGGCGATTTTTCTTGCGTACAGCGTGAGCGTTCTAACACGCCCTTGCAGTCGCTGATTAGGCTCAATGAAGAACAATTTATGGATTGTGCTCGTGCACTCGCAAAACACACGCTTCAGGCTGGAGGTGATTCCAGCGAAGATCGACTCCGATATGCGTTTCGGCGGGTCCTTTCTCGCCAGCCGTCCAGAAGTGAGTTGGAAAGGTTGCAGGGGCTATTGGCGAACCAAGTCGATTACATTTCCGAGGGCTGGGTGAATCCGATTGAGTTAGCCACCGGAGGTACGAAGGTTCCCAAGGATCTGGCCGCCGATACCACGGTAACGGAATTGGCCGCCTACACCGTTGTTTCAAGAGTTCTGTTGAATCTGGACGAAACGATCACGAAAGAATAAATCATGAATTGCCAATCGCATCTCCATCGGAATCGGGATCCCAGGCAGGTGAGTCGTCGCTGGTTCTTGCAGCAATGTCAGGTGGGGCTTGGTGCCATGGCATTGAGCCAGCTCGGTGGGAATCTTTCCAGGGCCGATAGCACGGCTTCCCTGAATCCCATGGCTCCCAAACAGCCGCATTTTCCCGGCAAGGTGAAAAGGGTTATCTATCTATTTATGGCGGGTGCTCCTAGTCAATTGGAGTTATTTGATCATAAACCGACGTTAGCAAAACATGATGGGCAAAAACCACCTGCGGAATTGATCAAAGATTATCGGGCAGCATTTATCGAGCCAGATGCGGCGCTGTTGGGGCCTAAATTTAAGTTTGCGAAACATGGACAGTCGGGTGCTGAAATGTCAGAGTTATTGCCGCACCTGGCGGAGGTGGCCGATGATATTTCGATTGTCCGCTCAATGAAAACTGACGCTTTCAATCATGCGCCTGGCCAAATCTTGATGAGTACCGGGTCCCAACAATATGGACGTCCAAGTTTGGGTGCCTGGACCACCTACGGTTTGGGAAGTGAATCAGAGAATCTTCCGGCCTTTGTTGTCTTTAGTACCGGGTCGAAGGGGCCCAGCGGGGGTGCTTCCAACTGGGGTTCCGGTTTTCTACCATCGATCCATCAGGGCGTCTTGTTTCGTAGCGTGGGAGACCCTGTTTTGTATCTATCGA
The DNA here is from genome assembly GCA_029243025.1 of Pirellulaceae bacterium. Taxonomy (NCBI): domain Bacteria; kingdom Pseudomonadati; phylum Planctomycetota; class Planctomycetia; order Pirellulales; family Pirellulaceae; species Pirellulaceae bacterium. Next base: position 85,974 of record JAQWSU010000015.1, read on the forward strand.
ATCCCGGCGGAATCGACGAAAAGATCCAACAACGATCGCTGGAAGCAATTCGTCATCTTAATCAAGAACATTTGGATCTCGTGGGTGATCCAGAAATTGCCACTCGTATTAATTCGTACGAGCTGGCCACTCGGATGCAGTTGGCTGCCCCCGAATTGATGGATCTGACGCAAGAATCAAAAGAAACGCTCGAGATGTATGGCGCGGAGCCCGGCAAAAGTTCTTTTGCAAATTCCTGCCTGTTGGCACGTCGAATGGTCGAACGCGGCGTGAGGTTTGTTGAGGTGTTGCATGAAGCCTGGGATCAACACGGTAACTTGGTCAATGGGCTGAAGAAGAACTGTCGAGATACGGAGAAAGCCTGCGCGGCCTTAGTCAAAGATCTGAAACAGTCAGGGCTGCTCGAAGATACATTGGTGATTTGGGGGGGGGAGTTTGGCCGCACACCGATGGTGCAAGGCGGAGGTAACGATGGTCGCGATCATCATCCAAATTCGTTCACCATGTGGCTTGCGGGCGCCGGTGTGAAGCCGGGGATGACGCTTGGTACCACCGATGAACTCGGCTTTAATGCCGTCGAAGACGTAGTACACGTGCATGACTTGCACGCAACTCTCTTACATTTATTGGGTTTTGATCACACGAAGCTGACCTACCGATTTCAGGGCCGTGACTTTCGATTGACTGATGTTCACGGCAAGGTCGTTCGCAAATTACTGGTGTAAGGGATGGTCGACTGTTGAATGCGTTGAGAGCCTTTTAACGCTTTCGTTGGTACCAGCTGATGGTGGAGCCGGCGCAGCCAAGTAAGATCCAGATAACGATGGCGGTAGGCTCGGGAACGGTTCGAGGATCCGTTGCGATGGTTGGGACAAACGTGAAACCTCCCGTGAAATCCACCGAGTTGCCTAGCATGTCGATGTCCTCGAGAATGGTTGCTTGCGTTGCGAAAATAACGCCACTGTCGGAATGGATGGTCCCTGCAAGTGGGTCGAGTGCTGTCCATTTAAGAATGCTGCTCGGTGACTCGCGTTGCGCAAGGAAGAAATTGCCATCCAGATCAAAATCAATCCCCGCTTCTGGATCGTAGTCGGATTCAGGATTGTCGCCGCCCACCAATTCTTCGATGAGCGTCTCTGCCAAAAAGATGGATAAAGAACCCGAAGGTGTCACGCGGAAGATGTCCTCGGTTTCCTCGTCAACCAAGATGATGTCACCGTTCGGGGCCGTGGTGATGAAGCGTTCCAAATCCGCTTCCCCAGTTGGGAAATCAGCCTAGCTAACGAGTTCGGTAATGACCGGTGTTTGCCCGCTGATGTCAACCTTGATCAGCGAGTCATCACCGAAATCATTCACGACGTACAGTCTTGTCTCGTCGGGAGATAACGCGATCCCACCGCTTAACTTGATTTCCTCCACGGCAAGCGAATTGGTGAAATCGGTCTGTGACACGAGTACGCTCACCGATCCAGTGACGCGGTCAACTGCCAAGATGGAGCCGGATTCCTTCTCGGTCACGTACAGCATGTTGCCACTGCCAGCTGCCAATTTTTCTGGTTTGGCCTTGTAAAGGTTCGGATCATCGTTTTGTGTCAGTGCCAGGATATCTGACTCTTTGACGAGTTGCACAAGTCCAGTCTTCTCGTTGAGGCGAAAGAGTCCGTCGGAAACATTCTCCGTAAAGTAGAAATTTCCATAGTTGTCAAACACGATATCATTATCGGTAAACCGAACGCCCATTCCTTCCGGGAATTCGTCGTTCGCAGCAGTTCGGGCCGCGTCAATCTCGGCTGCCGTAATTGCTACGGCCGCCTCTCCCGCGGGTGTGATTGTCAGTATTCGCCCATCCTCGTTGCCGGTGGCATTATCCATTACCCACATGTTGCCTGTCAGGATCGAGGCGCAGATCTCCATCGGTATGAGACCGAACCCAACAAATAATAAAAAGGTGATGATTCGTGATGGCATGAGAATTCTCTGTTTTTTTCGACCATCCATGAAGTGCGTAGGTGAGAATGAAGTATAAACATGAATTCGGTCTTAGATAGGATGAAATCTGCCAAGATCACGTCATTTTTGACCGTCTTACGAGTTGCTGTCGGTTTTTTCTCGAAGGCTGTTCTTCGGAAGTGATGGCCGGATCGTTTTTGAGTTTTAGAGAATTAACATCTACCGGCAGGGATGAGCTGGGAATTCCTGGCTTTCTCGTTCGCCCCTCGGCGGCAGTCTCCGCGAAGAGGTAGCTGCGTGGATTCCAATGCGCGACGCCCTGGTATCGTTCCCGACCGAGCCACCAATGTGGATAGCCGTTTGCCGCTCGGATCAAATCGTCGTTTCAGTCTTCTAAATTTTAGAATTTGACCAACATTCAAACTCCTGTTCTCGTGCCTCACGGAGGTCCGGTGATTTCCTTTGCCTTTTCGATAGGCTTGTCGTCGGTTGAACGGTGGGATTTTCTGGATTCTTGGATCGCGCAGGTGTTGTTGGAGCTGGATCAATTCCTTTCGATACGATAGGGAGATTTTTCCAATGCAAAACGGTTCCGAGAAACCGAAACGATACGAAACGAGTTCATGAGCATCGGACACATGGGTATGGATCGTGGAAGATCGCGTTATTCAATGTGCCCATTGCCAAGGTCACAAAGCAAATCGGATTAGCAACCATGCCGACCGACGATGCTAATCGCGAAGATTGGGTTGGGTGGATGCGGGATTTGTCACTGGTTCCTGATGCGGAATATTGCCCCGTTTCTGATCCCTGGTCATTGCCTCGTTTACGGGGTTTTGATCGTTCTATCCAAGGGGCCAAGGCGGATGCCTTCAGTTCGATTCCGTGGCGGAGGTATCGCGAAGGTCAAACCAGGATATTTTCCTGAGATTCTTCTTTATTCTGAGCGGGAAATAGATATTTTGTAGGTTGTGCCTGGGCGGTGCTCGTGCCGAATGGACGAACTCTTACCAATGCGCGATGAAATGCGGAAAGCCTAAACTACGAATTTGTCACCGATTTTATTGAGGGCATGCCATGCGACGATCCTATCTAATGCTACGGCTGATGACGATCGCTGCGACCATCGCATTCGCGAAGGACGCCGCTGCGGGAACCTATCACGAAGCTGTGTCGGCAGACGAACCAGTCGCTTATTGGCGGTTGGGCGAAACCGACGGTGACATCTCGGAGAATACGGGATTACTTGGTCAGGAAGACATCGCGCATGGTCTTTACACGGCTGAGGTGGAACTGGGGCAGTCCAGTCTGGTCTCGGGTGAGTCTGATTCGTCAACACTATTTCGTCCCGGTGGGAGAATGATTACCGAGCCATTCGAAAAATTCGATGACGTTCTCGGGGTTGGTGGCGCGGGTTCGACTGTCGAGTTTTGGACATCCTTCGCGAGCTTGCCCACTGGATTTGTCAATCTTGTTGGGGATGGCGATGGTGGGCTCGACTTCAACATGATGGTCTACGCGGGGCCCGGAGGATTCATACGCCCGCATATCCAGACCGATGAAGGTTTTGCGTCACTGGATAGTGTTCGGCAGATCCAAGCGGGGGAAATCGTGCATGTGGTCTCGACGTGGGATATCGACTCGGGTGACTTTCTTTTGTATCTCGACGGTGAAGAGGCCGAGGTAACACAATCGGCTGGGATGAATCCGATATTTGGCGAGTTGATTAATCGAGATAACCAGGTTTACATTGGCCAAGACAATCGCGAACAAAGTCCGACGGCGTGGCTCGACGAAGTGGCGTTATACAATTACGCGCTGGAGCCAGCACGTATCCAGGCTCATTACGATGCCGGCAAAGGAGCCGATCCACCGCAGTTGCCAGAGATTCCAAAGGGGCCGGGAAGCGTGAACGTCAGTCTGAGTACCGACGTATTGGGACGAGGTAGTTTTGCGAATAATCATTCAACGCCCGATGGGATGGTTGAGATTATTCGACAAGTTCCGAATTCAGTGGGCGCGAGTGTTGTTGCCTATACAGCGGACGGAAACGGGCCAACGATTGATGTGGAGGATTTTATTGTGGATGGCGGCACGGCCGGCGCATTCGGTTCGAATCAATACGGTCGCGGTGGGAATATTTGGGTCAAGGGAGACGGGGAGGCCGATGTGGCCCACGAAGGTCTCGGCGGGCATGCGAACTGGGTAATTACCTATGATCTCGATGACGTCCGCTCCGAAATCATGGGTGATGCATCGGGACCGTTGCGCCTGACGGGAAGCTATGGTTCCTGGGGCAGCATCGGTGACGTAACGGAAGCGGCTGGTATCACACAGGGACTCGTCTACGTCGACGGACAACGTGTCGACGACCTTCGTGAGACCACGCATAATCTACCGGCTGCCGGCGGTGAGGAGAGCCAGTCACAGGCGTTTGATATTTCGCTGCCTACGGATGCACGCTACCTGACACTTGGCATCTTGAGTGGACCGGGCAGTACGTTCTGGGATGACGGCCTATTTCGCAATGTTCGCCTGCGAGTTGCGGATCCTGTACTTGATCGTCAAGACGGTTTAGTTTCGTATTGGAACTTTGACGAGGCTTCGGTGGGAACGGATGTGGCTCAAGATCAGCCAGGCGGAAACCTGGGCGCATTCGAGGCGACGGCTGAGCGTACCGACGGACTCGTTGGCGAAGGTGCGGCCTTGTTCAATAATACCGCTGGTGACGCAGTCAACGTGGGATCGGGTGACGACAATAATCTGTCGTTCGAGAGAGGGATTACCATCGAAGCGCTCATTCAATCGGATTGGTTGGGTGGCGATTACGATGAGGTATTCCGAAAAGAAGATGGGGGCAATCGGCTATTGTTCTCTTTTCAAGATGACGGAAACAACGGTGGAGCGAATCCGCCCGTCGATTCAGGCCCCGTGCTCTCATTCGGATTAAACGTCGATGGGTATGGCGAACTCGATATGCCTCTTGACGGAGAAGATGGACGTCCAACGGTCGATGACATCGCTGATGGCGAAACTCATCATCTTGTGGCGAGCTTTGATAGTGAAACCGGAGAAAAGGCGATTTGGATCGATGGTGAGAAACTTTGGGCGGTTGAACTGGGAGCGGGAAGCTTAATCTCCAGTGGCGGTGGTGCCATGGCAACGATTGGGAATGTGGGTCCGAATGGGGGAGAGCCGTTTTCTGGAATCATTGACGAAGTCGCGATCTGGGAGCGTGCTTTGTCCGCAGATGAAATTTCTTTGCACTTTGCCAACGTGATGGCTGGGGGTAGCTATTTCTCCGGCGGCAATCCTTTCGATTTTGATGGTGACGGTCAATTGACGGTAGTCGACCTTGATAGGCTTCTTGAGGAGGTGAGAGCGGGCACGAATCGCGGTGCGTTTGATGTCAATAGCGACGATTTGGTGAACACGGCGGACATTGAGGCCTACGTCAACGGTCCGGAAATACTCAATTCGTATATCGGTGACGCGAATCTGGATGGTGCCTTTAACTCGACTGACTTGGTGGTTGTGTTCAGAGCCAATAAGTACGAATCGGGAGAATTCGCCAGTTGGGCTCAAGGTGACTGGACGGGGGACGGCTATTTCGACAGCGGCGATCTGGTGCTGGCCTTCGTGGGTGGTGGATATGAGATCGGATCACGTGAGGCCACGGCTATTGTCCCCGAACCGACGATGGCGACATCCTCCGTGTTGCTCGGCGCAGTTTTCATCTTGTACCGTCGCCGGCGACACTGAGTTTTCAATCGACAGTCCGGTGCAATTCCACCGGCAGAAAAAATAAAACGCTGTTCGGTTGGAGTCGCCTGGATGACTCAATAAATTTTAAGCTTCGATTTGGTAGCCCGCTCGTTGGGGGCGACTGAGCCAACTGTTGGCCTCGGCGTCGCCCACGATCGTTTCTGCCACTGGATCCCATTTTAGCTTGCGGCCAAGTCGCAAAGAAATATTGGCTAAATGACAAGTTGTCAACGCACGATGGTGCGAGAAGACATCGGAAATCGGTTGATCTCTCGATCGTACGCAGTCGAAGAAGTTCCGCATGTGGTTTCCTGGTTGCCTGGGACCGTAGATTTTTTTGATTGCGTCTTCCGGCAGCGGGTTCTCTGAGAGTTGCTCAACAGGTTTGCCGCTGACGCGACCGCGATTCACAAATAAACGCCCCTTTTCACCTTCAAATAATACCCCCACACTTTCTCCGGCAGTGCTGCGAATGATCATTTCGGCATCATTAGGGCAAGCACACTGAATCTCAAATTCGGTTGCCGTGTTGTAACCATTTTCAATCGTGGGTAACGTGCCTTTCGCGTCAATGCGGGTGGGGCTTGTGTTGTCCATGCCCATGCCCCAATGGGCGATATCTACATGATGGGCGCCCCAGTCGGTCAGCATTCCTCCGGAGTACTCGTACCACCAGCGGAATTGCCCATGGCAGCGTTCTGCAATGTAATCCACACGTGGAGCCTGGCCCAGCCACTTGTCCCAATCAAGGTGTGTCGGGGCTGGCGACGTTTGAAATGGTCCGCCACCAGGCCCTTTGTGCAGATTGACTTCGACTCTTCGGATCCGACCAATTCGACCTGCGCGGATAATTGCGATGGCGGTCAAGAAATTCAAGCCGCATTCGCTCCGTTGTTGCGTTCCGACCTGAAAGACTCTTCCCGTTTCTTTCACGACCTGGCAGATCTTCTTACCTTCGTCAATCGTGAGGGTGAGCGGTTTCTCGCAGTACACATCCTTACCTGCTCGCATGGCGTCGATCGAGATTTTTGTGTGCCAGTGATCCGGAGTGGCGATGATCACGGCCTCAATGTCCGAGCGATCGAGTAATTTTCGATAGTCGCCGTAGGATGTTCCTTTCCCTTCGGTAAGTCCCAGAGATCCGTTGGCACGGTTACTGTCGACGTCACAGACGGCTGTGAAGTCAGCAAACTCACGAGCGTGTCGCGTGATGCCACCCGCTCGTCCACCCATGCCGATGGCGCCGACGACAGGACGATCGGTTTTCGATGAAATGCCTGTTTGAGCCACACTCGGGTAGTAGGGTGTCAATGCTGCACTCGATGTTAAAACGCCTGCTTTTAAAAAACGGCGTCGCGATACGGATGCCGGTGAGGAGCTGCGTTTCATGGTTTTGTTACTCCGCTGCAAAAGGATCTCGCAAGTGAGTGCGAATTAAGGACCGAGTTCTTGTAACATCTGGATCACGGCGTTTGCCATTTGTTCTCCTGTACCGATCTCGGCGTACGAATGGAGACCCATCCAGGTTTGATAGCCGCCAAGACGATGCGCTTCGCGATCTGGTAGGTATCCGATCCAGTCGTTGGCTAACTCCGCGATGTAGGTATGCTTGAAAGGAGATCTCTGTTTAATCTCCAACCCTAATCCGGTGAAGTATTCAGCTGGGATCCCGATAATGGCGACGTCCCCGATCACGATCGTTTGGAGTGTCGTGGCACGGGTTTGGGTTTGGTGGGGTTTTAATTCTCGTCGCATTTCACGGAAAACGCGGATCGTATCGTCAGCGAGCGAGGGTAGGTATTTGCGGACATAGGAGGCTACCTTTTTGTCTTCGATTGACTCGTCGAAAATTCGCACTTTATATTCAAAACGGCGCTTTTGAGATCTAATCCGATTTACGGTCTGCGGAGTCGCAAGTTGGAGCGCGTCGAGAATCACCGTTTTCATGCGATCGACCGCCACAGCGGTTGGAACCCCCTGGATATTGTGGGTTGATCCGGAGGCACCTTCCAGAAAGCAGACGCGGGTCCCCAGTTGTTGCTCCAATTCTTGGGCTGCCAATCCGTAGAAACTGGGTGATCGAACGTTGCCGTTACGTGTGCCAATCGTGTGTGTTGAGTGATTGTAAATAATCGCTTGATATTTGCCGCTCTTGCCACGAAATGCCAAAACTGGCAATTGAGGATCGAACGGGCCGGTGGGTCGAGCTGCTTGAGATCGTGGTCCGATCCAATGGATTCTTCCATCCTCTAAGAGCAGTCGGCTGTTGGCTCCGACCGTTGTTTCTTCGCTTAGATGGAAGAGGAACTGGGAGGCGTTGGTAGACGCGGCAGTATTGGCATGTTGTACGGACTTTACGATCGCCTTACGCAGGCGATCGCAAAAAACTGTTTCGCGCTCGCACCCGTGCACACGGCTGGTGCTAGGAGCATGATGGGTGTGTGTGGCGTTGACCAGCACATGGCTTGCTGGGATGCCAGTGCTCATTTCTATTTCAGTAAGTGCGGCGTCGACGATGTCCGCGGGAGTAAATAAGACATCGCAGCTAACCAGGGCAACCTTGTTGGCATTGGGGCCTTGGATGACGACAGCGACGGCTCGAAGCTCACCCTCTTGTCCTTCTGCATAACGTGGCCCAATTCCGCCAGAAAGCACCATTGAATCATCCGCATCAATGCTGAACGCTGCTGACCCAACCTTCAGATTGTAGTTGCAGGCGGTTTCCGCCTGAACTGCCGGAGTGCGGAATGTTAGGAGGAGCAGGGCGGCCGCGGAAAAGAATACACAGCCAAGCTTTTGTGTTGGGAATGTTTGCCGCATGAGTGACGCCTTCAAATCCTGCTTGATGCGGCCACGAGGTAACCGCTGCGCACCCCCGCAAACTGCAACGAAAACATCATTTAGACAACCGAGTGCAAGCTCAATCGCCTTTTGATCGGCAAGGCGGAATCGTGGGATTCGGCTCGTCCTCGCTGATTTGAGAATCATGCTAACATGGGCCGCTTCGATTCGCGAGTTGCCAGTCCATTGGCTCCCATCGGTTTGGCACCGAAAAAATATCGACCCTGCCAATCCCTGGTGTTTCCTTGGGGGGATCGGTTAGCAGGGATGGCCTGCCATCAAGAGTTTTCGAGCTGGGGGCGAGTGAACTTACGGACATGGCCGCTTTCAATGCGGGAGACACGTTCTTATTCATGGAAACGAGCCGGTTGATTTCAGCAGGTCTTAAGAGGTGCGTGGGCTAAGCAGGGTGAACATTTGGCCCCACCCCGCCGTGCCGCTTGTCGGTGGGGGTACCCGGGAAATAAAAAGGCATATTCACCTTGATTCATCCGCTTCGGAATCGCGTTAAATGGCATCGATAGTTAGACTCAAGGCGTAGCGCTCTGAATGGTGGCGGCGGTCGAAAATCGGGAGTGAAGATGAAGATCAGGAGAAACGGTAGACGCCAACTCTTAAGGGTGGAATTTTTGGAGCCTCGCCATCTGCTTACGGGCCTGCCGATCATTTCGGAGTTTATGGCAGACAATAACAATTCTTTGCTGACAGGCAGCGATCAAGCGGCTGACTGGATCGAGATCTTCAACTCGGGTGATAGCGCAATTGATTTGGAGGGGTGGCACCTCACGGATGATGCTGATCAATTGAGTCAATGGACCTTTCCGTCAACCATTTTGGAGGCGGGGCAGCACTTGGTGGTATTTGCTTCGAGTTGCGAATATCCCGGAGTTCAATGTGCAAAGCCCCCGGAAGAGCTGCATACAAACTTTAGTTTGGATGCCGAGGGCGATTATCTTGCTCTTGTCCAGCCTGATGGGGTCACGGTGGTTAGCGCTTATGGTCCAACGAATAACGAATATGAGCGACAAGATGAGGATGTGTCGTACGGAGTTGAGTTTGGAGTTGAACGCTTTGAATTCGTGCCGCGTGGTGCGACCGTTTCGGCATTTGTTCCTCAAGATGATTCGCTTGGGAACGATTGGGTGGCTACCGATTTTGACTCGAGCGAGTGGGCCGCAGTTCAGGCTCCGATTGGTTATGGGGAATTCAGTGATGGATCGTTGAAGGAACTCATTCGACTCGACTTTAACGACGAAACACGCGGGGATGCGGAGGCTGTTGATACGGAAGTTGGATTTACGCCGTTTGCAATCTCAGACAGCGGGTCCGTTGTGAATGGCGTTCGTGTTACGATTTCGCCGATCGGGGAAGCTCGGCTTGATGATCGCGATCGTTCAGAACCGGTCGATCTGCCGCCAGAATTTACCTATGCGCAGCTTTATGACGACTTTCTTTTCGCGAATCGAACTTTCGGAAGTCCAGGTTTGCAGATTGAGCTGGATGGTCTAGCGCCCAATCAAGCCTACGATGTGAAATTTCGATCCTATGACGCAAGCAGTCCGGGCGATCGTGTGTCGACTTGGACTGAGGTGCTTGGTGATCAGGCGATTATCACTGAATACAGTTTCGACGGAACAGATCTGCCAACGGATCACGACTCTCATTCATTTTCAGCCTTATTGACGTCGTCGAGCGACGGGCGTTTGGTGATCGAAGGTGTGCGCACCGGGGGCACTTCACACGGTGTGTTTCTCAATTCGTTGGAGATAAGTAGTCCGCGGCGGGATGACTTAATCGAGACGGATGTGCGAGATGAGATGTATCAAAAATCATCGACTTTGTTTTCGCGGGTTCCATTTTTGCCCGCCACGGTCGAGGTGGATTCCCTGGATTTGGAAATGCAATTTGACGCTGGGTTTGTAGCCTACCTGAATGGAACAGAGATCCTTCGGCAGAATGCCCCGGGCAGTGTTGGGACGCCGCTTGGACACGATGCGGTCGCGATCGGCGAGTGGTCCGAGAGTGAATTACTCGAAGTGCAAACGTTTGGTTTGTCTAATTTTATTCCTTTATTGAAGCCAGGGACGCCGAATGTGTTGGCAATTCAAGGACTAAACTCTTCGGCCGATGACTTGGATTTTGTGCTGGTGCCGAGGTTAGTGGCAAGTTCGACAGGCGCAGGTTTGACGCGGTATTTCTCGCCCGCAACTCCTTGGCTTCCCAATAATCCCGGCTTCGAAGCGGTTGTCCGCGACACCTCATTCAGCCACGACCGAGGGTTTTTTGATCAGCCCTTTGACGTGGAAATCACAACCGAAACGCCAGGAGCAACGATCATCTACACGGTGGATGGTAGTGCTCCGAGCAAGACAAACGGTACGCGAGTTGAAGGGGGAGCGGGTGTGTCGACATCGGCCACAGTTCCGATTACTTCGACAACTTCTCTTCGAGCGATGGCGATTAAAGACAATCACTTGCCTACCAATATCGATACACAGACCTACGTCTTTTTGGATAGCGTATTGAAGCAAGATCCTTTCAATGATCCCAACGCGCCTACCTATCCGACGCGTTGGCAGGCGAATGCGACAGCGGATTTGGAAATGGATCCCGAAGTGGTGGCCCAATGGGATGATGACAATCCCGATAATAATGACTTTGGCATTCGAGAATCGTTGAAGTCAATACCCACGATGTCAATAGTGATGGAACATGAAGACCTCTGGGGGGCAGACGGGATCTACCGCGATGCGACCAAACGCGGGACACGCTATCGGCGAGCGGGCTCCGTTGAGTATTTTGACCCGCAGACCGGTGAGCAGTTTCAGCTTAATGCGGGTGTACAGATGCATGGCAATGCAAGCCGTGACAATGTGCGTCTTAAAAAGCATTCATTTCGATTGTTGTTCAAGAATGAATACGGGCCCGGTAACCTCCGCTTTCCCCTATTCGAGGATACTGATAACGAAGTTTTCAATACGCTAGTTTTACGAGCTCACTTTACGGATGCGTTTGCCACGAGGACAGCGGCAAATCGCTACAGTCCGATGGACTCGTTGTACATGCGCGATGTTTGGATGCGTAATACGCAAATGGCGATGGGGCATCCTTCGACGCATAACACTTACGTTCACCTTTATGTAAACGGATTGTATTGGGGCATCTATAACCCGGCAGAACGACCCGACGATGCTTTCTTGTCGCAGTACTTGGGTGGCGAGCGGGAAGATTGGGATATTGTTAAGGATTTCAATGAACTCGACAGCGGGCAGCGCACTGCTTGGACCAAAATGTTCGGTTTGGCTCGCGACTTGCGGAGTGCTGATAATCCGGAGAATCTCTATCAACGGTTGCAGGGCAAACGGTCTGATGGCTCGACAGATCCCGAGAATCCAGCTTTGCTCGATGTCGATAGCTTGATTGATTTCATGATCTTGCATCTCTATGGGGGCGTAGAAGATTGGCCTCACCACAATTGGTATGCATCAAGAAATCGAGTTGATCCGGGGGATGGGTTTCGTTTTTATGTCTGGGATCAAGAAATTGCAATCGATGGGCGTTTTCGTGATCTGACGGATGTTGGCAGAGCCGGTAATCACCGCAACACGCCAGCCGAACTCTATTATTTGCTCCGCACCAATGTGGATTCGTTCAACTTGCGTTTTGCTGATCGTGTTGCGTTGCACTTCGCAGAAGGAGGCGCACTCAGCTTAGCTGCGAATCAAGCCCGTTGGGACGAGCAAGCAGCCATGATGGAAGCTGCAATCATTGCTGAGTCCGCTCGTTGGGGCGACGCACGTGAGGGTGAAAGAATCACCGTTGACTCGGGCCGTCCCAGTATTCGGGTGCCGACGCTTACGGTCGACCATTGGCGAGCTGAGGTTGCTAACGTTCGCGACAACTACATGCCCCGACTGCATGTCGAAACCTTGGATAACTTCCGGAATGCTGGACTTGCCTCTCCGCTGACGGTCACGGACTTCAGTCCCGGCGGTGGTGTTGTAGCGAAAAACTCGTCCGTCGTGCTAACTGCAAATTTGGCCCAAGGCTTGGAGAATTTCCTGATTTCTGAGGGCGGCGCGGCAACCGCGTTTGTTCCCCGTGATGGAAGTCTCGATGCCGCCTCGCTTGGTGAATCCCCTCAATGGACAGCCCCAGATTTTGACGATGGCAATTGGATCGTCGGATCAGGTGGCGTGGGGTTCGAAAAAAGTACAGGTAATGGCAATGTGATCGGAATTGATCTGCTGAGTGAGGATCTGCCGCCTGAAAAGCGCATGGATCAGGATGGTGATGGGAGTACTGAAACTAATTCATTCTATTCGCGTTTTCCATTTGAGCTGGATCCTTCACTTGAGTTGGATGCGATTAATCAAATGGCATTGCGAATGAAATTCGATGATGGATTTGTTGCCTATTTAAATGGAACGAAAATTGTTTCGGAGAATGCGCCCGATGAGTTGGCTTGGGATTCTCGCGCGACACGTTCAAGCGAGGCAAATCGAGTTGTTGAGTACAGGCTGTTCAACGCAAAATCCATTTTGCGGCGGGACGGTTTGAACGTTTTGGCGATTCAGGGCATGAATCGTTCGGCTTCGAGTAGCGATTTGATCGTTTCGCCGGAATTGGTTGCGTTTGTGCGGGAGGAAGGGCGAACGAACGATGTTTACTTTACCACCGACGGCTCCGACCCTCGTGCCGCGGGTGGGGCAATTCATCAGGCGGCAAAATTGTTCTCGGATAATCTGGCGATCGGTGAGACGACAACGGTAACGGCACGGGGTTTTGCTGACGGTGTGTGGGGGCCGGTTAAATCAGTTACTTATGTGGTCAACCCGGCAGGGCCCGAAAATCTTGCGCTCACTGAGGTGAATTACAATCCGCTTCCCCCAACTCTTGCTGAGGCATCTGTGATGCCAGCGATCGGTGCAGACGATTTTGAATTTGTTGAAATCCACAACACCAATGAAAATGAGCGTGTGGGGATTGCGGGTTTAGCGCTCTCGGATGGAGTCTCATTTGATTTTCCCGATGTCTCACTTGCGCCGAATGAATTTGGTGTTGTCGTGCGGAACGCCGAGGCGTTTCGGATCCGTTACGGGGAAGGAGCCAACATCTTGGGGCAGTGGAGTGGTGGCTTGGCGAACAGCGGCGAACGAATCGCGCTGACCAATATCGCGGGTCAGGAGTATTTGGCAATCAATTATGAAGATAGCGATCCATGGCCCGAAGCGCCGGATGGTAATGGTGCTTCGCTCGAGTTGATTTCAAAAAATCAGAGTTTGAGCGAAGCCAGGAAGTATTACCATTGGCGTTCAAGCGCCGATGTCGGTGGTTCGCCGGGTAGAAGGGGTTCGCTCGCTCCTCCTGTAACGATTCATGAAGTTCTCACAAGACCTGATGGAAATCGTGGGCAGGTGGGTGACTCAATTGAATTGCGCAATGGGTCGCCGACAAATCTCGATATTGGCGGCTGGTATCTGAGTGATTCAAGCGATGATTTCTTTAAATTTATGATCCCGGTTGGCACGGTGTTGCCGGCAAACGGATATGTGGTATTCAGCGAAGCCGACTTCAATCCCTCACCTGCTGAACCGAACTCAAACCACTTTGGTCTTAGTAGTCGCAACGGAGACGATGTCTGGTTAGTGGTGGGTGACAAGGAGAGTGGTGTAACGTCCTTTGTGGACGAAATTCATTTTCGTGCTGCTCGGCTGGGTGAAACGTTTGGGCGCGTTGTCAACACGGCTGGGCAGCCACGTATGGCACCTATGTCTCAAACTACACTCGGTAGCGAAAACGCGGAACCGACGGTCGGCAGTGTCGTTATTTCAGAAATTAATTACCATTCGGGGAATCCTTCTCAGCAGGCAGTTAGTCTTTATCCTGAAATTGAGTTGCAGGATTTGGAGTACGTCGAGCTGCTGAATAGGACTAACGTTGCGATTAACCTTGGCGACTGGGAATTACGTGGCGGCGTTGATATCGATTTGAACGACCAAATTCTGGCGGCTGGTGAATCGATGCTTGTGCTTTCATTTAATCCCAACAGTGCGGGCAACGTTGACCGTTTGGCGGCCTTCCGGGCACATTATGAAATAGGCGTAGAAACAATCTTAGCGGGTGGGTTTTCCGGGCAACTTGGCAACGGTGATGATCGGGTTGTATTGCTCAGCTATGATGCCACCATTGATGCGCATGTGATGGAGGACGAAGTTCTTTACGATGACCTCGCCCCATGGCCCGTCAATGCCGACGGTCGGGGAGATTCACTGACCCGTGTTGTACTATCTGGCTATGGCAACGAGCCGACGAATTGGCTTGCAGCGGCACCGTCTCCGGGGCGCATGTCCACGGTAAACGCAGACTTTAACAACGACGGACTCATGAATTCTGTTGATATCGATCTTCTTTGTGTCGCGGTGGGTACTGACGCGCCGCAATTTGATCTCAATGGAGACCAATTGATTGATACTGCGGATATGTCCTTTTTACTTGATCGCGTGCTTCGAGTACCGATTGGTGATGCTAACCTAGACGGCGTCTTTGACTCCTCCGATTTGGTGACCATTTTTGTTGCTGGCGAATTTGAAGACGGAGTCATCGGGAACTCCGGTTGGGCATCCGGTGACTGGAATTGCGACCGTGAGTTTGATTCCTCGGATCTCGTGGCCGCTTTCCAAGCGGGCAGCTATCTCCCAGGTGCAGTTGCAAAAACGATTCCTTCCCAGGTGATCGCAACTAATTTGACGTTCCATTGGATTGACGAGATGGCAGGCCCACGAACAGACGAAGCCAATGGTGGTTTGGAACGATTCCTGCTCGCAACACCAGAACCTCGAGAGGTGGGTTTGATCGACGGTCACTTTAGGACGTTGATCGCTGCCGATAGCCTTTCTCGTGGAGCCCTGTCTCGCGAATCGGACAGGCAGTGGTTTGGACGGGTTAACGGTGCGGAGCTCGACAAACTTTTTGCGTCCTCAGAGCTTGAAAAAATATTCCTCGAGCCGTGAATGTGTGCCTGGCGTGAACCCGATTATTGAGTGAGTGCTTGTTGCCAGGTCAAAGGTTTTGTTCAAATCAGCTCTTGCTGGAGTTGGCGTCGGTGTTATTCTGAGGGCGGCATTTTTTTTGTTGCTAAATCAATTGTTGAGGCGACCCGTGTTTTGCTCGCGAACTCTAACGACTGCGTTCTTTCTGACCCTTTTCGTTCCGTTGGCCTCGCACGGTGCAGACATCTTGTGGTGGACTGGTGAACTCGAGGAGGAGAAGGACGTCAGTAATTTTGGGACCGTTGTGGAAGCTTTTGCCTTCACTGGGGAACGAGATAATAACGCGCTCGATGGGACCTATCCGCTTGAGGATCCCTTTGACGTTAATGGTACGAGCTTTACGCCATTAAATCTTACGTTTGGGGATGAACCGGAATTTCTGGGCGGCTGGACTATGACAATGGTGAATTTGGTCACACCGATGCAGAGGAAGGGCTGGATGCCTTGCTCAGCGGTCTTGCTTTTGAGAGTGGGGTCAACCCTCAGTTCTTGGAGCTAGACAATCTGACCGTTGGTCAGGGCTATCAGGTGGAGTTCTATTACTATCATCGGACGATGGATCGGTCGGTAGAGCTTGATGACGGAGGCGGGAACGCGATCATGGTTCCAAATCGCTCTTATGGATCAGGCTATTTTGTTGCCGATAGTTCTTCTCAAGAAATCATCGCATCCGCGAATACGGGTTCGCAGTTTCTCAATGGGTATCAGTTACGAGAGGTGGCAGAGCAGCCCCCAATTCCTGATGGTCCGGAACCACTGGAACCTTCCGTGCCTGCATTGATCGGATATTGGAACTTTGATGGCAATACACAGGATCAATCTGGCAAAGGGAACCATGGCGTGATTTCCGGTGGGGGTCGAATACGACTCGGATGTGCCAGCGATCTTAGGGGCTGGCAAATCGGTCAGCTTTGACGGTTTCGCAGATAGCCACGTTGAGATAACGCACAATGAAATGATGCCGGCCACTTCCCATTCGGATTTCACCATATCGATGTGGGTCAAAGGTGATGGCGCATCAGGGGACAATAATGACGACCGAATTTTTCGGAGGGTTTGTCGTCCAACGCCAATCCACTCTTTAATCTCGGTACGAAGAACGATGGTGCGAACGGAACGCTTGATTTTTTCTACCGGAATGGAAGCAGCACCGGGCATCAATTTTCACTGGACGAACCTTTTGACGACGAATGGCATCATGTCCTTTGGCGCGATGAAGAACGCGTGGGCACGCTTTATGTTGATGGTGAAGAAGATACGACGTTTGATTACAGTCAGCATCAAACATTTGAGGCAGACATCACTTCTATCGGCTCGGTTTTGCGAGCGTCCGATTGCTGTAACTTCACTGGTAATATTGACGACGTTTCGATCTTTAACTTTTCGCTAAGTGATGAAGATATTGCTACTCTGGCAAGCGGTGGATCCCCCTTAGATATCAGTATTCCGGGGGCGCTTGTCGGTGATTACAACGGAAATGGCCTGTTAGATGCCGGCGATTTGGATCTCAATGCAGCGGTTGGAATCGCGAGTCAGGATTTGGCCTACGAAATAGTAACGGGCTGCCTGGCCGACGATGTACGCCCCATAACCGGCAGCAGCGCCTTGAGGTAAAGCCGAGAGTACGGTACTCCCGCCGAAAGTCATGCCTTTGAAGAATGACGTGTTCATGATGAGTCGTGGGATCCGACAATCGAGTTGAGGTCGATCCCCACCCTACCGTAGCTAATTCCCCAACTCAGCAACCGTGATCAAATTCACGGGTGTTTCGACATCCTCGGTGGGTATGTTCGGATCGGCAATCAGCCTCAGCGCGGCTTCAATTCCAAAGACCGCCAACTGATCACCGTGTTGATCAGCGGTTGCTATCACCTTGCCCTCACGCATCGCAGCTTGAATTGCGCTAATGTTGTCGAAGCCAACGATCAACACTTCGCCCGTACGCCCCGCACTTTTGACAGCCGCGACCGCGCCCAGGGCCATGCTATCGTTCGCGGCCAGTATGGCTTTGACCTCGGGATGTTCACTTAACATCGAAGCGGCGATCGTATTGGCGTTGCTCATTTCCCATTCGGCCGACTGACTGTCGACGATCGCGATACCGGCTTCCTGCATCGACTGTTCAAAACCTTCTCGACGCCGAGTCGCGTTAAAGGAAGTCCGGATGCCCTCGAGAACTGCGACTGGGTCATCCGGCGCCAGTTTGGTTGCCAAGTGATCGGCGACCTTCTTGGCTCCGGCCTTGTTGTCCGGCCCTACAAACGGAATGTGAATACCTTCCTGTCTCAGCACCTCAGCATGCACCACGAGTACAAAGGCGATGCTGCGGGAGTAATATCCAGCGACGTCCCAACTGCCGGAAGCAGGTAAATCCAAACGATCGGCGGAATGAACTTGAAGAGTGGTTTTAAGGCGGACTGTTTCGAGGCCAGAAACACCAGGCCAATAAAACCAGCAAAAAATACCAACAGGTGGGAGGGGTCTTTAATCAGGGCGCTGGAATCGCTGGTCACCGCTAACAGCATTGTTGGTTTCCTGTGATGGTTACGGCTCCCACTGGTCGAGCGGGCGCGGCAAGGAACAAGTGATCGGTCCCCGGGGGAAGGAAGTTGTTTCTAAGTTAGTATCGCAACGGCGATCAGGCCAGCCCAACAAGGACTGCGTGGCCCCATTAACGGGTCTCCCGAGGAATTGGTCTCGAGTTCCAGCGCACATCCCCCACGTGCGTTTGCAGAACGGGCAAACTCAAAGAACAGCGAGCCATTCCGCCTGCAACGCTAAGTTGCCGGGCTGGGTGTAGCTCGTGGTGTCCAGGAACTGCCCGTCACGAAGATTCCGTCAAATACTGATTTGTCCACAGACGCGGGGACCGTGCCTTCTTCAGCCCAGACATAGACGGTTGCCCTCAAGATAGCATAGAGGGCCGATCGGAACGCACCGTTGATATAAAGCACCATGAGAATCACACCGAACGCACCGGCCGAGATGGCGTGTCCACCCTGGGTAAGGCTTCGCCAGTCCAGAAACCCCAAAGCAAAGAGTAGCAACAGGAGGATCATGTTGATGACCGCAAGCGGACCGCCGATATAGAAACCCCGACGAATCGAACGCAAGTTGCTCGGTTCGCTTCCGGTGGCTTTTTTGATTGAGTCAACAACCGTTTGCTTTGATTTTGTGATCGCGCCGAAAGGACCGCACCCGGTTGCCATGATGGCTGTGATCGAGAAAAAAGTTAGGATCGACCAGGCCATTCCCAATAACCCAGCAACAATTAATCCTATGATCCTGTGTTGCTCGATCGTCTCGAGGATTGCACCGACGATTAAAGTGATGAGCCACCAGAGTAAGAGTTGTGGCATTCGGATGGCTGCCATCAGGTAGCCATATCCGAGCCACCGATTTTCGCTGCGTACAGTGGCGAGCGCTTGGGCTGTGATTGCACCAACGCTTACCACACCGATGAACATGTTAATTACGAGAAAGAGTAAAAACCAGCCCAAGTGCATGTGCCCAACAATGTTCGAGATGTCCTGCGCACCCTCATTGTCGGATTGCTGATTCGTTGCGGCGGACTGACTTTCAGAAGATGTTTCATTCTGGGTCACCGTTTGTTCGATTGCCACGTTGGCCACTCCGGTAAACGAGTCGGCTACCTCCATGGCGGAGATGTCAAATATGAGCGGCCACATAATCGCTAGGAGGACGAACATGGCAACGATCCGAAGAATGGGATAAGAGATGAGTTTCATATCGGACTTGAGGATATCCCAAGCGAACGAAATAGACTTCCGACGATTAAGAGCCATGAGATTTCCTTTTTTGAAAAGACTGCGAACAACCGTGGCGAGGAATTGCGCCTGGTGATAATCCACCCACGGGAGGCTAACAGTTTCGAACACTTTTACAATGGGATTTGCAGGAAAAGCTGGCAGAAACGGTAACCTTCCAGGAGGGCTCCGGAAGTCAAGAAAGCCTGCTTCAGTCCACAGCTCTGGCAATCGCGGCAAAGTCGACAGGCTCAAAATCCAAAGCATAATTGGGCATCTCCCAAGGCTTTCTTGGCGAAATTTAATCGCTTCTAGAGCCTGGTCATTCTTGATCACCAGCGGCACCACGAAGCCCAGCGGTGAAACGGGGCGATATGTCTCTCCTTAAGGCTGTTGCGTCGGACTCAACCACGATTTCTCAGCGGGACTAGGGCAGCAAGGGTTGTGAACAGGGCAGGTTGTCCCCTCCGGTTCTTAAGTTCGGTTCTAAAGGCAAAGTCAGGGTATGTCCTGGAAATGGGTCTCGAAGATTTCGCGACAAGTCTGTGATTCCGCTTCGCTCAAGCCAAGGTAGGGTGGCAACAGGCGGATGGAGAAGCCCGGGTCGCGAAGCCAGAGGTATATTTTATCGTAACTGCCGTCGATCATCGTTCGCGGGCAGTGCGCAAACAGCCTGGTGCTGACCCGGTGGAACAGTTCTGCGATCCGAAACAGTTCGGTCAGATCGCGCCGTTGTCCGGCCTCGAAGAACTGCCACGTAGTACGGGGAAACAACGCGTCGTAACTGCACAACAGCGAGCATTCGCCAATTGTACAGCCGAGCGAAAATTTCTCTCCAAGAGAAAATGTTGCAACTGGGGTGCGTTGATCAACAGGTCAGCTGTGCGGGCGTAGTCGGTAGAACTGTTTTTGGTTGCTACCAGATTGGGAACCGCCTCGGCAATCGTAGCGTATTCTGCACCCCGCAGAATTCGCCCGGCACGAGGTAGGTTGTAGTGCAGAAACTGCGAGTCGGGGAAGGCGCCGCAGACGGTCTGGAAAAACAATAATGCCTCGCCCTCATCGAGCGCGCCCCAGGAAGGCAGAGAGATTTGGAACATCCGAATTCCCAAATCGTGTGCGACACCAAGGCGGTGCAGAGTTTGTTCCATGGAGAGCCCGATCACACCTACCTGGGCCGACGAGCATCACGTTGTATATTCTGGCTTTGGCAACGCCGACGTCCATCACATGATTCATGGATTGCGATCTGCTCCGTGGGGTGAACTGTATTTCCTTCAGTCGCTTTACACCCGATGGGGGCACCCTCCGCGAGGTTGAGGGGATCCACTTCGCGATCTGGCCTCGTACCGGCGGACGGGCACCCGATGAGCTCAATGATACCGAGGTGCAGGTGCTCGGTAGGCTACTCGCCCGGATCCACAACGTTGGGGACACGCGACGTGCTGAGCACCGGTTACAGCTCGATGCCCAGCAGTCCGGGTTCCTGCATCTCGACCAGCTCGAGTCGCTGGGATTTCCCCCACCCGAGTGCCGGCGCCGGTATCGCCAGGCCGTGGAACAGGTGGCGCGCCTCTACACCGAACGCAGTGCGGGCGTCCCGGTACATCGGATTCACGGAGACTGCCACGCCGGAAACCTGTTGAGGGGAGACGAGGGCTGGTTCTTCCTCGACTTCGATGATTTTGTCACGGGCCCGGCAGTTCAGGATGTCTGGATGCTGCTGCCCGGACGAGATGCACATGCGGTCCGCCAGCGTTCCCTGATGATCGAGGCCCAATCGTTAGAAGCTACGGATCAAATTGTGTGGGCTGAAGACATGATAAAAAATGGGCTGTCAAATCTGATCCGCAATGCAGGCGAGAATTTCTTGTGCCTCCATTTGAGCACTCGAGTACCTGCCCAAAAATCGTGTTTCGCTTTCGTCGCCAAAATAGAACTCGTTTGACGTGAATGATAGTTGGTTTGAGACCGAGAGGCGTGGTTCGGAGACCAAGACTAATAAATTCGCGTTATTCCAGCCTTGGGCGTTTCTCAAACATTGCAGTAAATGATCAACGGATAGGCGGTTGCGAAATGTTCGCACGTAGCGAACCGCTTTGGTTACCTTCGGTGATCTAGTCGATAGTTCGCCAAGCTCTTGGAGATCGTCTGCCCGTAAGGATAGTAATTGACTTGTGCCCACCACCCGGCTCAAGTCGACCAGCGATCCGATTTCGGCTTGGTCATCAAGTCGAATAACGGTGATGCCAATCATTCGAGTTCGCGCAACGGTGTACATACCCCAGCCACTCAGTTTCGTCGCGCTTAAGCCGTAACCGTGGGCCCAGATCGTGTGAAACAACGGCCAAATGAATAAGACAAACGCGAAGCCGAGTGCGATCTTTTGTCTCAGATTATCTTGTTGTGGCGGCATCTTGAAAAGCTGATTGTTCGAGGTTCCAAATTCGAATGTCGAGATAATGAATCCAATTGCGCCACATCGTATTGATCGCAATCAGGACAGAATAATTACGCACCGCATGATTGGGGTAAAATAATAGCAGGCACCCAAGCATCGTGAACATGAACTCTGTCTCGTTAGTGATAATCCCCAATGTAATGGCCATTACAATGCAAATAGGGATGGCAGATTTTCTTGTTCGGCGTGAAAATATAAGCGCTGAGCAAACTATTTCTCCGAAAACCGTAGTCCAGCTTAAGACCAACAGAAATGATGTGACCCAAGCAGGAAGGGTTCGCTGGATTCGAAACGAGTATCGTTTGCGTCAAATACTCACCCGATAACCAACGACCTCCTAAAAGCTTTTGGATGCCGGCGTAAAAATAGACTGATAGAGACAGTAGCCGGATCAAATGGCAAAGCGTTCCGTCGGTCATGAGCTTGGTGGGCTGAATTGATTGGGATGACGAATGGGGCGGATCAATGGGACGCGATGGACAAATGAGAAGCAATATCAGCACATAGAATTCGATGTATTTGTGGTTGCCCGTTTCCGGAAAGGCGTTCTGCACGAAATAGAGTTGTAGGATAAGTGTGGTGAGGATAGCAACGGGGGCCAGACGCCAATGAATTGATAAAAATACGCAGGTGATCATGACGCCGCGTACCAGTTGTATTCGGACAGGGTCGGCTTCTGTCCATGAAAGCTTCAGGGTGAAAAGCGCAATGTGAATGATGAAAAAGAACCGAAACATCGTTGTCGAATTCATCGGTACTGGAGAGGACAGTTTTTCGACTATTCGATCAAGGTTTTTCATTAGGCCTTGCAAGAGTTCAGATATTCAGGCTGTGGAAGATAAAGAAAGTAATGAGCTGGGCTAACGCAAGTAAAAATAAATTTGCGCTAAGGAGTCAATCTTTCTGCCGAGAACTTTTGATGAAATTCTTGGGCTGTGATCGAGTTAGCATCGACGCTGCTTATTGCGGGAATTGCTGCATGGACGTCTGATTGCGATTTGTTTGATGTTTGACGCTTATCTCGGATCAGGAAATCCGCCAAACCGCGTTCTGTTTTGCGATCTGAATTAGCCGCATCGTTTTCATTGCCGAGAGTTTGCTGCGCTTGATGCAATGCTGTTGGGATATCGGCTCGTTGGCCCGCTTCGATGGCTTCAATACCAAATTTCTCAGTGGCCTCAATTAAAACCACGTTTTGTTGCAGCAGATAGGAATGAATCGTTGTAATGTTCGGTTCGCGGTTTTCCGTAGTTGAATTGCTGTCCTCGAAGTCGAGTTGAATGACTCTATCCGCGAGGGAGGATATTCGTTCGACGGATGATTTGTTGGCAACAAGAAAGGTAATATGGAATCCACGCGTTCTCAAATCGTTAACGCTTGCCAGAATTGAAGAAACAGCAGCTGAATTTTTGTCACTGTAAGGGTCGGGACAGCAGATCAGCGCGTGAGGACGAACGGCTTCGATCGCTCTTTGAGATCGACTGGGGACATCGAAGATTCGTAAAGTATCATCGCCATAGCAGGTGACGGCAATTCGCGTGCCCGACGGATTGCTGTCAATGCCATGAGGAAATGAGACTCCCGGGTGACATTCAATGCATTCGAGTGAGGAAGTTTTGACGTTCAGATGAAAAAATGAGACCTGATCTGTTCCCTGATCACAAGCTGCCAGCTCGTAAGAATCATCGTCGATTTGTTTTACAAATGTACATGATTCGATTCCGGCGCTTGCGGTGTAAATTGCGATAGGGTCTTCGTGGATGTATCCCATTTCGGAATCAAATCGGTACACGGAAAACCGACATCCCGACAAAGATTCCTGACCCTTTTTGATCTCATTCGCATGGACGATTGCCGCGAATCGACCATCTGGACTAATTGCGACTGATTTGGGAGTGAGAGGAGAGACTGGAGCAATAAATGTCTGGTTAAGCTTGGCCTTCCTTTGTGAGACATCAAACACCTGAACGGATCCGGTAAGGATTTCTGTAAAGATCAAAAAACGTGAGTCAGGTGTGAAGGTGATACCGTGTGGAATCGCACCCTTCCGCAGTGTCTGGTGATACGGCATTACTTGCATCGTTTTCTGATCCAGACGATGAAGGGTAGTCATCGCTTTTCCTGGAGGGGCGTGCGTAACCGCTGCGAGGGTGCCGTTAGGACTTACGGCGCAATCTTCGGGTTGCGCAAAGGCATGATCTTGGTGGTGGATTTTTTCAAGCCTCAGATCCGTTCCTCGATCGAGGTTTCCGTGAAGCTCGTAGATGCGCAGATGGCCACCATAAAAATTGGCAACCGCTAGATAGCGTTCGCGAAACCAGGAGACACCCGTGCACGTTGCAAGCCTAGTCCGACCACCCGCCATGTACCGCGGAAGTGTTGCAGACTCCGGACGGTCCAAAACTGAGTTCTCCGTGCGGTGAGCCAAGCGTTCAATGAAGCCGGTTGCATCGCTGTCGGCTTTCAAAATTCGAAGCAGGCCGGAAATCGGAGTCCGGTCTCCAACCGTTTCTTCAATGGAACCAACAGGCACCTTTTCGGACCATTTGCCGTTTAAGGTGATGTGGAGTTTCATGGCCTGGTGGCTTGTTAGAATCCTCTCGCCACAGGAGATAATAAAGTTTTTGATCATCAGATTAAGTTGAAACCGGATTGAGAATTCGCTGAAACGTTAGAAATGCTGATGCGTGTGCACTTGCTTATCCTTTTCCCACTCTAATTAAATTGCTTGAGCGTTTCCTTAGTCCTTTGTGATTTCCTTTGGTGTTGTGGAAATTGTCACGGTAGTGATGTCAAATGGGCTGAACGTCGACTCGGGGTGGCTTGTCGGATTTTTTCCTGCTTCGTCATGCAGTGTGGCAAAAAATGTTGTCTTTCCGATGTCGACGTTTGAACATCTTTGGATTTGTATCGAATTCTATTCGAGTCTTTTGTCGTGCGTTGGAAGTCTCGGTTCAGCGTACCAACGCGCTGGTGATATCCGTTGACGAACGTTTCCGAAGTTTGTGTAAATCGAGCCAGGCTTCGAACGCCTTATTCGCAACATGGGAAAGGCTGCGATTCCCGGTCCGAGTATCGCAGGTCACGGTGAAGTTGTTACAGGAATCACGCCTGTCGAGACTGATTTTGACGCTTGTCGAAGCCCACTCAAGGAAGGGGAATTGACAAGCGCGGCCATTGTCGCGATGGTCTGGCTCACAAGACATTGCGAATACATCTTTGCGAACTATTAGGTCGCTAGAAAAAAAAAGCTGGTTGATTTATGCCGAGGCTAAGTATGCGCCCCCATCAGATCGCAACGAGTTGCAAAACCAACCGACCTCACATGAAAAGTACCAAGGTTTGCGGGTGATTAAGACTTAAGGCAAATACCCGAAGTGACGAGGGATGAATTGCCGCTGCACATCTTTCCCAGAAGCCAACTTGCTGCAGGCAAGGGTGGCCCCGCTGCGTGCGTGCGGTCCGACTACTGGGTTGAGGGCTTTATTTAACCCAAGAAAGCAAGACTAATGAAAAGAGTAACCAAAGACAACGGCCGAGTGGTCATCAACTACGGCGTGATTAGCATCTCCGAAGAGACAGCTGCTATTCGAGGGGCTGGGAAACCGACTGATACAAGCAAGATGCCAGTCCGCATGCCGAAAAGCATTGAAGACGCAGACCGCCGGGATGGAAAGATTGAATGAGTACTTTGACCAAGTCGGTAGGTCACCGGTGTCTATCGAGTACATCGACGACGGTCTCAAGATCACCTTCAAGAACGAGCATGACAGGTTCGTTGTCGGCTGTGTCCTCGTACACTGCGACATACGGGAAGATGGAAGCGTTCTCACTGTTGCTGACGTACTGCTCGCCGAATCGACATTAGCCCGAAACGCAACTTCATTCGGGAGAGTCCCGCACTATGTGTAGAGAACTCGAGTACTATGCCCGGCCAGACGACTCTCCAGTTCGTTGACAGCCAATCAAAATCCAACACGAGTCAAGCAGCTTTGCGGCGACGATTCCACCACGTACCAATACATCCTACCGTACCTAGCAAAGCTCAAGTGATCACCGAGGCCGGTTCAGGGACCGGCTCAGAGTCCGGGACCGTGATGACGGAGCTGAGCCCGTACAGAGCGTTGTCGATGTTCTGGGGAGCGAGTTGACCATCTAGCCAATCGCCCATATCGGTCTCACCGGGGTCGCCTCCTACGGTATCTGAGAATGCGGGTTGGCCCAACGGATAATCGGATGCATGCCCGCTCGATTGCGTGCCTGTCCAGACCATGGACATCGTAATGCCGTCCTGCCCTATGGAGTGTTCGATATAACCGTCCCACATGTCGACGAATCTTTCGGCAATCCTTTCTCCGTCAAGGTTATACACAGGGGCATCCACCCAAGCGTTATCGCGAGCGTCTACATAGTTGTAGGTACTGACGATGGCCGTATAGGTAACGCCGTCTGAAGTTCCCAGAATGGGGTAGAGTTCCGCGTCTGTCATCACGAAGTCGTTGTAGGTGGATATAGTGGGCTCAACCGCCGCAATGAAATTGGTAGTCACAAACGCCAATTGATATTTATCACCAGGATTCAAGCCGGCTGGCAGATAAACACTGGCGTTGCCCGTCGCTTGGAAAATAGATAGGAAAAAGGATGATTGCGGGAATTTGAAGTCGCATGATCGATTCCAGTGGGTCGGATCGTGGTACAGCCGATTAATGGCGACGTTGGGTTGTCTGGCGATGCTGGGAGTGTTTGGGTGAGATATCAACGAATTTCTGCCGCATCGCAAATCCAGCTTAGCATTGCCTGCCCTGGACGTAGCTAAGATCGATTGAACGACGACAGACATCAGCCCTGGTCAAAGCTGTCCAGCGAATCGTCAGGTACCACACCCTGAGATGGTACCTGAAAGGGTCGATTTCACCCCCTACCGTCAGAACCTCATTTTAAGCCTTGTATAGTAAGTCCAGACGTTTATTGATCTCTCGGAATTAGCGGTTGTGCCCATCAAGATTACAGGTTTGACGTCCCACAAATCGTCGTTGCTGCGGAGACCAAACGCCCAGCATCCTAGGCCCGCCGCCTGAAACGGAGCAAGAACAGTCCAGCTAATGCCATCAACGTAATGCTCGAGGGCTCCGGCACCGCAAAGGTAACGCTGCTATTTTCATATGTATCCTGAGTGATCAGGTAACGTCTAGGTCCGTAGAATGGGTGCGGGTTATCTCGGTCGGCGAATGCACAATTCATCTCATCACTCCAGAGCAAAACTTCTAGCTCGTAAGTGCCGGCGTCCTGATTTATCCAGCCCGTCACATCCGATACGTTGCACGTATGGTATGGCGGGTGACCGGTGTCGTCTGTCCAGAACCTCGCACCAGTATTAAACGAGTCACCTAACCTCCCAAACCACGCACCAACAACTTCTCCGGTCTCCGGCTTGAAGATGGTGGAGCCACGCAGATTAGATACGAGATCTCCACTGATGAAATTCATCAGATCAGCGTTGGCCGCTGTTGTGATAGCGAAGCACATGGCAATCGTGAGTAGCGTTCTCATCGTTTTCCCCGTCTTGGAATTGTGGTTACACGACATTCAGTACACCAGGATTACGCAAGGCTGTCCAGCAAAGCGGAGTGGATCTGTCGCAGGTTCCTTGGCTGGCAAAAGTAAATCACGTTGCCGCTGTCTGCAGCCCCGTAACTGTCTCAACAAACACGGATGAGTCGTATGCAGGAGGAGTTGATTGAGTCGTATGCAACAGTCTTGTCGCTGCAAACACACATCCATCGCATTGGGACGTTGTCGGCGGCGGCCTCCTTGGCCCAAGTTTGCAACGACTGTTTAACTAAGTACAGGCTTGGGACTGCAATGAGGATCGTCTTGGGCTTCAGGGTCTTAGCGATCCAGTACCCAGTGAGACTCTTTCCGGTTCCACACGGTGATATCAGTTTGCCGCGTTTTTCTTTTGGGTTG
Organism: Pirellulaceae bacterium; assembly: GCA_029243025.1. Taxonomy (NCBI): domain Bacteria; kingdom Pseudomonadati; phylum Planctomycetota; class Planctomycetia; order Pirellulales; family Pirellulaceae; species Pirellulaceae bacterium. Next base: position 113,777 of record JAQWSU010000015.1, read on the forward strand.
TTGAAATGTTTAACCGCGTTTTTTATTGCCCGTTTCTGATGAGGTCGTGGTTTTGCAGGCTTCGTCTTAACTTGGCGACCGGCAAGTTCGGATCGACATTTCCGGAAGAAATCTTCGTCGAGATCTCGCCATGTGT